>JAJYGJ010000196.1:12539-16547 GCA_021790695.1 Nitrospirota bacterium
ACTTGATGACAAAAGTTTTGCCGCTGAAATTCTTTATATACGGCAGCGCCTCTATCAGGGTGTTGGCTTTTTCTATAAGGTCCTGCATGTCAAGGTCCCCCTCCAAACGGAATATAAGGATTTTATACCAGAAACGCGGAATTTTTGCTTTTTTGCCCGAGGACCTTGTACCGCGGATATTCCTCCCCTTTACGTTTGAGTTAAAATATTAAGATGCCCTTTGATGAGCTGATTATAGAAGGCGCGAAGCAGAACAACCTGAAAAACATCTCCCTCGTGCTGCCCCACGACAAGGTCATAGCCGTAACCGGGGTGTCAGGGTCGGGGAAATCCAGCCTGGCCTTTGACACCATATTCGCGGAGGGGCAGTGGAGGTTCATCGAGTCGCTTTCGACCTATGCCAGGCTTTTTCTGGAAAAGATGGACCGCCCGGCGGTCGACGCCATCCGCAACATCCGCCCCGCCATCGCGCTCGAACAGAGAAACCCCGTGCGCGGCTCCCGCTCCATCGTGGGCACTCTTACCGAGATTTACGACTATTTCAGGCTCCTCTATTCGAAGCTGGCCGTGCCCGTCTGCCCGCACTGCGGGGCCGTTATAAGGAAATGGCAGCCCACGACCATAAAGGAGGAGCTTGTAAAGGAACACGGCGGAGAACGGGCGCTGATCGCCTTCGTGAGCCGCATGAGCCCCGTGGAGCTGAAGCAGAAGGGGTTTTACCGCCGGTTCATGGACGGCCGCGTGGTGGAATTCGAGGAGGCGGGTGAGGCGCCCGCCGGGGACATAACAGTCGTCCTGGACAGGCTTGTGATAAAGGATGAGCCGCGTCTCGCGGATTCGATCGAAACCGCTTTCCGGCACGGAGAGGGCCGGATGAAAGTCCTGCTTGCGGAGGGCGACGCCGGGTTCCGGCAGCTTGGATTCAGCGCGGGCAGCGTGTGCGACAACTGCGGGACGGAACTGCCGGAGCCGACCCCGCTTCTTTTTTCTTTCAATAACCCTGTCGGGGCCTGCCCCGAATGCAAGGGTTTCGGCAATATCCTCAGGTATGCGGAGGACCTGATAGCGCCGGACCCGTATCTTTCCGTTTCGGAGGGCGCGATAGAGCCATGGGAGAAACCCGCCTACAGGTGGTGGAAGCGGCAGATGCTCAAGGCCCTGAAGGGCGGATTTCCCCTGAACAAGCCCTGGCGGGAGCTGTCCGGCGCCGAAAAGCAGGTCCTGTTCAAAGGGCGGGGCGGCGGCGGGAATTTTTACGGCATCGACGATTTCTTCGAGGACCTGGAATCCAGACGCTACAAACTGCACGTCAGGGTCTTTCTTTCCCGCTACAGGAAGGGGCAGACCTGTCCTGCCTGCAAGGGCAAACGCCTGAGGCCGGAGGCCCTGGCATATAAGAGGGGCGGCAAGGACATAGCCGACCTCACCCGGATGCCCATAGGGGAGCTTCAAAAGCTCTTTTCCGTGGGCGGAAGCCTTTCCCTTTCGCCGTCCGATGCGGAGATCGCAAGGGAGCCCCTGAGGCAGATAAATCTCAAGCTCGGTTTTTTAAACAGGGTGGGTCTTGATTATCTCGGTCTGGACCGGGAGGCAAGAACGCTGTCGGGCGGCGAATACCAGCGCGTGAACCTTTCAAACCAGCTTGCATCCCGTCTCACCGGCACCCTTTACGTCCTGGACGAGCCGACTGTCGGGCTGCACCCGAGGGACACCGAGAGGGTGGCCGAGGTCATGGCGGAGCTGTCCGCCCTCGGCAATACCCTGATTGTGGTGGAGCACGACAAGGACATCATCGAACGGGCGGACTGGATCGTGGAGCTTGGCCCCGGGGCGGGCCAGTTCGGGGGGGAGGTCGTTTTTTCGGGGCCGAAAGGGCAATTTCTGGCCGAGGCGGACACCCTTACCGCGCGATTCATCAGGGAGGCCGTGAAGATAAAGGCGGCTGCCGCGGGCAGGCGACCCGCGGGATGGCTTGTCCTGTCCGGCGCGAAAGGCCACAATCTGAAAGACATCGATCTGAAAATCCCGCTTGGCGCCCTTACCGTGGTCTCGGGCGTTTCGGGTTCCGGCAAAAGCAGTCTTGTCGTGGAAACCCTTTACCGGGCCCTTGCGCGGCAACTGGGAGCGGAGCCCGTGCAGCCGTTGCCGTTTGCTTCCATGCGAGGGGTCGAAGCCGTGCAGGGGGTGAAGCTCATGGACCAGGGCCCCATAGGCAAAACTCCGCGCTCCAACCCCGTTACCTACCTGAAGATATTCGACCAGATCAGAAAACTCTATGCCGCGCAACCGGAGTCAAAGGCGCACGGCTACGGGCCCGGTTTCTTTTCGTTTAATGTCCCGGGCGGCAGGTGCCCCGCCTGCGAGGGCGCCGGCTATCAGAAATTCGAGATGTATTTCTTCGAGGACCTGTATATTAAATGCGAGGACTGCGGGGGAAAGCGTTACAGCCCGGAGGCTCTGCGCGTTCATTACAGGCAAAAAGACATAAGCCAGGTCCTTGGCATGACCGTGGAGGAGGCCATCGTTTTTTTCGGCGAATCCCCCGGCATCACGGAAAAACTCGCCCGGCTCATGGAGACGGGCCTCGGATATCTCAGGCTGGGGCAGCCCGCAACGACGCTTTCGGGCGGGGAGGCGCAGAGGCTTAAGATTTGCGCCGAGTTCGGAGAATCCTCCCGGACGGGGCTCTTATACGTGCTGGACGAGCCCACCGTGGGGCTCCATCACCACGACGTGGAGGTCCTGCTGAGGATGCTGGGGAAACTCGTGGAGAGGGGAAACACTGTCGTGGTGATAGAGCATAACCTGGATGTGATCGGCGCGGCGGACTGGGTCATCGACATGGGGCCCGGGGGCGGAGACGCGGGGGGACGGATCGTCTTTAAAGGTCCGCCCGCGGATATCCTGAAGGCGCCCCGTTCTTATACCGGCCGGTACCTGAAAAAATATTGATCCCGGAAAAATAAAGGTTGATCCCGGAAAAATAAAGGCAAGCCCCGAGGAGTTTGGGCTGTCCTGAAAAATCCAAAAGGGCCAGCAATATTTCCGGAGATTTGTTAAAATCACGGCCAAAGGGGGGCAAGACCGTGTTTTTGCGGCGGCCGCGGGGGGAGGGCGAAGATGGATGACCTTGCGAAGGAGCTTTTCCAAAAGGGGGAGGAACTTTTAAGCAGGGGCGAGGGACTTGCCGCGCTCGCCAGTTTTGAGAAGTCCCTGAACATCGGCAACTCGGACCCGCTTTGCAGATCCTATGTCGCCCTGCTTTCGGCCACCGAAAGGGGCGAGCTTCGGCGCGCCATCAATATATCGGAGGAATTGCTCAAATCGAGTCCCGCGGAACCCCTGCTCTACCTGCACCTGGGCAAACTTTATCTCCTGAACGGGCGCAAGACCGAGGCGGTCGGAATTTTAAGAGAAGGGATGGCCAGGCGCTGGATGCCGGAGGCGGAGGGACTGCTTGAATCCATGGGGCTTCGAAAAAAGCCGGTTTTCCCTTTTCTGTCACGCGGCAACCGGCTGAATAAGTTCGCCGGGCTGCTTTTCAGCAGGCTCGGTTTGAGATAGGCTCTGGAGACTTCCCTGTTGCAAAAACCCCTCGGGGACTGGTTTAATATGGGCGTAAAATAAAAATGCTTAATGCCATAGAGCGGAAAAAGGGCAAGGTCTACATCCTTGACCAGAGCAGGCTTCCACACGAAATCCTGCGGATTGAATGCAAGGGCTGGAAGGACGTGGCGCGGTGCATCAGGCAGCTCAGGATAAGGGGGGCGCCGGCCATAGGGATAGCTGCCGCGATGGGGGTTGCCCTCGGTGCGCAGGAGGTCAGGGCCGACAGCGCGCGGGACCTTTATCATGCGCTCGGGCCGGTATTCGAGGGGCTCCTGGCGACCAGGCCGACGGCCGTGAACATAAAATGGGCGGCCGAAAGGATGATGGCGAGGCTTGCCGGGGCGGTCTCCGGGGGGGCGGACGTCTCCACGGCCAGGCGGCTCCTTTGGCAGGAGGCCG
>JAJYGJ010000219.1 GCA_021790695.1 Nitrospirota bacterium
CCAGTTCGTGCCACTCGTGCAGAATGGCGGGATCGAGGTCCGGATAGCTGCCGTAATAGCATGCCGCGGGCAATAATCTTGCCGCGATGCGGTCGAGCCATTTTATTTTATAGGTCCTTTTACGCAGGGGGTCGGCGATGGCGGTCATCCTTGAAGTTATTTTAAGGCTCAGTTCGGGGTTTATCCTCTTGAGGATCGGACGCAGATGGTATCCAAGGGACAGGAACCGGCCCAACGGGCTCCAGCGGGAGCCGTTGGCGTAATGGTCAATGACCAGAACGCCTCCCGGTCTGACATATCCGGCCAGGTCCGAAATTGTCCGCTCCGGCGACGGCGTATGCTGAATAACGCCCAGACAGATGACGACGTCGAAGGAACGGGGACGCAACGGCGAGGAATTTATATCGGCCTGCATCAGCAAATACGGCCTTTTGCCGGCGCAATTGCCGAGGTTGGAGTCGACCGCGCCCGAAATATCCATCGAAACCAGGAAACCGCAATTGCCGGCCAGGTGTTCGGTAAATCTGCCGGCGCCGCACCCGGCCTCCAGGACCGTCATGCCATTCAGACGATGCAGGGGCATATTCAGACTGTCTTCAAGGCGTTTCCTTGAAATATTTGTCCCGGTATAGGAATCAAGCTGGGTTTTTTGATATTTCCGCCACTGAAATCCGAAGCTTGAACAGTACTTGTCGGACGGCACAAAACGCGGTATCCCTCTTTCAATTTTGAAAGCGCAACCGCTGGGGCACCGAATCCAGCCGTCAGGAAATGGCACCCCGTCCCGGACATTTGAGGATTCATCGAATTGTAATGCGCATTGGTGCCCGGGGCAGACCAGGTGCTCCTTTAAGTATGCCGGGAAGTCCATTTTCAGCCGCATCCTTTCTCCGCCCTGCGCCGCGGGTCTCTTCATCTCCGGAACTTTTTTTTGGGGGACGGAAAAGCGCCGCCGGACGGGTCCGCCCGGACTTATGCCTGCAATATCTCGTTGTAGAGCCTGCGTTCGGCCTGATCCGTGAGTCTGGTATTGTGCCAGAGTATCACGAAATCGCCGTTAAAGCGGCGGCATGTGTCCTTGATCGATTTGATAAGGGCAAAGGCCTCTTCGCCGGAGCCGAGTCCCATATACCGCTCATCGATTACCGTGCATTCCATGACGAGAAGCGGCCTTTCTCGCAAATTAAGGCGGGTCCGCGTCAGGACGTTGAACGCGGGGTATTCGTAGCAGACCCCGCAGCGGAAACCGGCGCTGTCGGCATAGGAAAGCGTGGAATCATAATCCATTCGCGCGACTTCGAGGTTATTGAAAGTCGCCGGCGTTTCCCATCTGAGGAAATGCTGGCGGCTCATCCACCGCTCCTGCCGGACGCCCTCTTCGGAGCAGACCCTCCTTAATGTGTCAAACTCCTTCCTGGTCTGTCCGGGATCGTCCGCGGCCGTGTAGCTCAAATGAAGGCCGATATCGTGTCCTCTTCCATGAATATCAGCCAAAAGCCCTCTCACCAATTTATGACGCAGACTGTAGTTCCCGTCGAATTCAGGCAGCCTGCGCTCAGTAATGAATAAAAAGGTGCTTTTGAGGCCGGCCCGTTCGCTTGTTCCCATGATGTGTCCGAACGTGTTATAGGGGTCCAGTTCCGCATGGCGCGCAGCGGCCGCCCAGGAATAAAGATTATGGAGCGCCTTTGCCGGGTCTTTCCTCCTGATAAAGTCGCCGCCCATCCGCCTTGCGGCGGCAAACGGGCCCGTATCGGCAAGGAGGAAAGGGGCGTCCACGTCATGGGTGGCGAAAGTCCTGAACGTTTTTTCCTTCCTCGCCTGGCCGCATTTGAGATAAGCGAGCATGTTCCACAGCATCTCCACATACTCGTTGACGACGGCGCGGCGGAGGAAGCCCTGCCTGTGGGCCAGCGACTCGCGGGAGGGAAAACGGCCATGGGGATCCCTGCATGGGTTTGCGTGTTCCTCCCACCTGGTGAGCATGAAAAAGGAAGAGGCGAAGATATCCAACCCGCAGACTATTCCGCCTTTTTCGACGGCCAGCTCGCCGGTGCCGTAAATGGCCGGGATGTCCTCAAGCGGTGCAAACCGGCTCCTGATGAATCCGGTCTTTGACGGTATCTCCGACCGGGCCATGTAACCGGCGCCGTCCGGGCGCCGGCCAAAAAAGACGTCCCTTATCAGAAGGGTGTTGCCGTTTTCAAGGACTATCTCGTAGTCCCGGGCTCGATTGCCGATTGCTATCCTGTAGTCGAGCCCCAGGAACTCGGACAATAGCATATCGATGCTGTACGTCCTTTCAGGTATGAAATTTTCTGGAATCCGGACCGTGATCATGCGTTTTTTGGTTTAGAAGAACGCCTCCGCGAGGAAGTCAATGGTCAAAAGTCTCCATAATAATGCGTTCCGGGGCGATATCGCGATGACCTTCAGGAGGTCCTTCCTGTCAATGAATTCATTCCAGACATGCGTCTTGCCGTTCAGGAGACAGCCCTTCCACAAGGCGGTGACATCCCACTCGTCTCCGTTTTGATGCTCCGGACGGCTTTTTTTTATTCCGACCCGCTCCGAATAACGCCGCGCGCCCGTCAACACCCTGTGCCTTATCCGGGCCGCGAGGGTGGGCCTGCCTCCGCAGGCATGGCTGGTGCGCGGAAAGCCCGCCAGGGCCCCTTGCAGAGCGGCGGGCACATCAAACAGAAGCTGGCCCTCTATCATTTGATCGGCTGACAGGTTCCAGCTCAACGCCATTAGCTCCCTGTCGTAGAGGGGCGCCCAGGCCCATCTGACAGGGGTGTTGACGGACTGAAGGTCCATGCCCCAGTTGAGCCCTCTCTCCCTCCACATCAGGAGTTCGAACCAGTGATTTATCTTGCCGCCGGTCTCCCGCAAGTCTTCGTCGAGGCGGAGGCAAATGCCCTCAAACATGTCACCCGACGCTTTGCTCAATTTCAGGTATCGGTTTTTGTATGTGGCGGCGACAAACGCGTGTGCGTCCTTGATCGTCATCGCCGCGAACCTGCCGGCATCGACGCCCGGCGGGTAGTACAGGCCGCGGCCTATTCCCGGCTCCACGCCGTGAAAATATTGGAACCTCCCGGCCGGAAAAGGCAGTTTTGACTCGAAGAAATCCTTCAGATGCAGGCTGTAATTAATGGGCATGATGCCCTCGGTCATCCGAATCCACGTCCTCATCCGGGAAATGGAGCCCAGCAATAGCGCCGGGGACGCGACCTCCGGGAGCAGGTTGTGTTTTACATTCAACGCCTTGGCCACCCGGGCGGCTACAACCGCGTCCTCGGAATCGGGGGGTCCGCCCGTGAATGCCGTAAAGTCATGCCCGGTTTTTTTTGCCGCCGCCACGATGGACCTGCTGTCGCACCCCCCCGTCAGAGGGACGAGCGGCTTCGGGCTGTGCCTTACCTGGTTGCCGACCCTTTCCATGAGCCGGTCCGCGGCAAAGGACACGGT
>JAJYGJ010000234.1 GCA_021790695.1 Nitrospirota bacterium
CCCTCCTCATTTATATTGGGGACTCCGTCCCCATGCCCCTGGCAAGGGCCGAAGGCCCTTGCATCCCTGCCTTCATGATGGGTGCAGGGACAAGTCCCTGCCGGGGGTCTTGGGGGCAGCGCCCCCAAGGTGTCAGCCTATTCCAAGCAGCCTGCCGCCCTGAAAGATCAAGACCGCCACGGTCCACGCCAGTACGGAATGGATCAGCACCGCCTGGCCGTAAATCTTCCAGCCCCCGAACTCCTGCTTCATGGCGATGGCCGTAACCAGACACGGCCAGTACAGCAGGACGAAGGCCATGAAGGCATACGCCTGAAGCGGCGTAAACGCGCCCAGAAGGGCATGCCGCAGGGGCGCGTGTTCCGCCTTCTCCTCCGGCGATTCCGTGGAAGACATGCTCTTTATGCCAAAACCTCCAAACACATTCGTCCCGGCCTCTTTTACGGCCGACAGAAACGATGTCCCGATCCCTTTCAGGTCGTCGGTAAAGGAAACCGTATCCGTCTTTTCCTCCTTTTGCGGGGCGTATATCTCGGCCATCGTCCCCACGACTATCTCCTTGGCCATCACGCCCGCCATCAGGGAAGAGGCTGCCTGCCAACTGCCGAACCCCGCGGGCTTGAGCACGTGGGCCGCCGCCTGCCCCGCCCGGCCAAGCAGGGTGTCTTTCCTGTTTTGAACCCCCCATGGAATGTTGAGCAGAAACCAGATAATAACCGACATGGCGAGTATGACCGTGCCGGCCTTCATGACGAAATGTTTCAGCTTCTGCCACGTGTGGATCATGAGGTCCCTCCCAGTGGGCATCCTGTAGGGCGGAAGCTCCATGATGAATACAGGGGCCTCCTTCCTGAACATGGTCGCCTTGAGGATAAGCCCAAGCAGGATGGCAATGACGATGCCAAGCACGTACATCGACCAGAGGACCGTCCCGGAGCTTCCGGCGAAAAAGGCGCCTATGAACACCACGTAAACGGGGAGCCTCGCGCCGCAGGACATAAGGGGGACCAGGAACGCGGTAAGTTTCTTGTCGCGCTCGCTTTCAAGCACCCTCGTGGCATAGATGGCCGGCACGTTGCAGCCGAATCCAAGGAGCATGGGAATAAAAGACTTGCCGTGGAGCCCGATGGAGTGCATAAGCCTGTCCATCACGAATGCGGCCCGCGCCATGTATCCGCTTCCTTCGAGGAAGGTGATGAGAAACATTATCGCGCCTATGACGGGCACGAACACAAGGACAAAACCCGCGCCGGCAATCACGCCTCCCGTGGCAAGCGAGCTTAGCCAGGCCGGGGCGTGCAGGAGGCCGAGGACCGCCGCTGTCCACCTCGTAAGAGGGCCGCTCCTTATCCCGTCCAGCCAGTCCGAAAACGGCGCGGAGATATCGAAGGCCAGCTTGAATACAAGCCACATCGCGGCAAGGAAGATCGGGATGCCTAAAAACCTGTTGAGCACAATCCTGTCTATCTTTTCCGTCAGCTCCAGTTTTTTGATCTCCGGTTTCCTCAAAACCTCGCGTGTAAGCCCCGCCGCCTGCGCGTAACGGGCGTCGGCCATTATGGACTCGATATCTTCGCCGTGCGCGGCCCTCAAATGCCGGAGCGTCCTGCCCAGAAGACCCTTCTCTTCAAGGCCGGTCTCCGCGAGGACGCGGCTGTCGCCCTCCATTAGTTTGAGAGCGAGCCATCTGGGCGGCATCGCGGCGGCCAACGGAGCATGTTCCTTCCGCAGGTGGTCCTCCAGTGTCCCTGCCGGGGATTCGATGTCGTCGCCGTAATTCAATTGTCTGGGTGAATGAGCCGACGGATTTTGGGCGCAATCGATTACCGCCCTCATCAGCCCGTCAAGACCGATGCCCCGGGTCGAAACGGTGCGGACCACTCCGATGCCCAGTATCCCGGCCATCTTGCCGGCATCTATCCTGAACCCTTTTTTTTCGGCCTCGTCATGGATATTCAGGGCCATGACCACGGGGATCGCCAGTTCCATTATCTGCACCGTCAGATACAGGTTTCGCTCCAGGTTGGTCGCGTCAACCACGTCTATGATCACGTCCGGTTTCTCATGGACGAGGTAGTCGCGCGCTATAATCTCCTCCTGGCTGTAAGGGGAAAGACTGTACGTGCCCGGCAGGTCCACCAACCTGATCTTTATCCCGCCGTACTCGAAAAAAGCGGATTTCTTTTCAACTGTCACCCCCGGCCAGTTGCCCACATGGAGCCTCGTTCCCGCAACGGCGTTTATGAGGGTCGATTTGCCGGAATTGGGGTTGCCTGCGACAGCGACCGTAAGGACCTTCCCCGGCTCGGTCCTGCCCGAAGCTGTTTTATTGCTGGTTATGGATGCGGGGGCGCTCATTCCACCACTTCCACGGCAATCCCGTCGGCCTCCTTTTTTCTCAGGGAGAGGTTGTAGTTTTTAATTGTTACCTCCAGGGGGTCTCCAAGCGGGGCCACCTTTTTCATCACGATCTCCTCGCCCACGAGGACGCCCATGTCCATGAGCCTCCTTTTAAGCGGGCCCGCCACTGTCTCCATCTTTGTTATCCGGCCTTTCTGGCCGAATTTGAGGGCCGACAGTCTCATCTCGGGTCTCTCCTTCCTGCGGGCATCCGCACGAATATCCGCATGGCCATGGCCCGGCCGATGGCGATGCGCGCCTCATCCACTTTTAAAAGGAGGGGGCCGCGGCCCGGGTTTTTGAGCATTTCAACCTCCTTGCCGGCCCTTATGCCCATGTCTTCGATATGGGCACCAGTGCCGCAGGCGCCAGTGCCGTGGGCACAGGCGTCATGAGCACCATCGTCCTTGCCGCCGGCATCGCATATACCGGAATTGCAGCCGCCGGCATCACAGGCGCCGGCGCGAGCGCCAGTGCCGTGGGCGCCGCATCTGTCTTTACCGCCCCGGGCCGGCCCTCCTATGCTCACGACCAGGGCCTGCTCGCCATCTTGTAAAAGTCCCAAAGGCATCATCCGCGACCTCCATCCGCCCCCCCCGGAAGGCGCACGGGCGGGATTATTCATTATCAGGGGATAATGTTTATGATATTGAGAACAAATCTCAATATCATATAGAGGATAACAAAAGCCCGTTTCCCGTGTCAATGAGATTTTTCAGGCCCGATCTTTCCGGCGCGGCCGCCGCCCCAAACCCTTGTAGTGTCTCAGTTTGCTTTGCCGGACTACGGCGGCAATCGTCCCCCCCTCCCATGAATAGGTACACCCGCTTGTCCCTGGAGCCCATTTACCTGCCCGCCCTATTCATTACGGGGGTGGCCGTTCCGGGCGTAACTCAAAAGATCCGTTTAAACGTTTTGAAGAGCGATCACCCCGTTTTTTCCAGACACGCCGTCTCTCGTCCGTCGGCCTTTCCCCTTGTATGATAGTTGGAGAGTTATATTGGATGAATATGGGTGCGACAGACCGTTTTCCCCTTGGGACAATAGAGCCCGTGAAT
>JAJYGJ010000091.1 GCA_021790695.1 Nitrospirota bacterium
ATTTTCCCTTATTGACGCAGTATGCCGCGATTTCAGCCTTTTGCAGCCGGAAGCGATTTCGAGACAGGTTCAAGGTCATATCAGGTCCTTCAGCCGCCCCATGTCCCTGATCAGTATGCCGCCGTCCTTTTCGGCTATGATGCCGGTTTTTTTAAGGCGGCTCATCGTCCTTATGGACGTCTCGACCGTCGTGCCGACCATCTCCGCTATCTCCTGCCTGGTGAGCTTCAGTTCTATCATGGTCCCTTCCGGGGTCTCTTTTCCCGATTTGCCGGCGATATTGGAGAGGAGCGAGGCCACGCGTGAGAGCACATTTTCAAGCGCGATCTGCTTCATGCTTTCGTGGGAGCGTTCGAGCCTTTCGCCCAGTTCCTGAAAGACGGACATGTTGACGGCCGGGAACCGGCCCAGTATGCCAAGGAGGTCTTCCCTGGAGGTTTTCAGCAGCAGGCAGTCCTCCATGGCCAGCGCGTTTGCCGGATAGGGCAGCCCCCTTATGGCCGCGATGCCCCCAAAGACTTCGCCGGGACCGACCACCTCGATGATGATCTCCTTGCCCTCCTGCGAGAGCTTGGTGATCTTCACCTTGCCCTCCAGGACGGCATAGAACCACCGGGACGGGTCGCCCTCGGTGAAAATGACGTCTTTTTTCCTCTTCCGCTCCCGCCTGAAAAATGGCGCTATGGACTCGGCCTCCCGGCGGGTGAGGGCGCTGAAGATGCTAATTTTGTCGAGCATTATCGAGCTATAGGATAATAGAAACCGCTCTGTAGGCACAAGCCCTCCCCCTTGGAGGTAGTGGCACAGTCCGGTTAATCCACGGGCGGATATTATTCCGGGGGCGTTTGTATCCACCCGCTCTTTATGTAATGAGGGAGAGCCCATACCTGCCTGTTCTATGAATGAACAAGGGGAAAGGCCGACGGACGAGAGACGGCGCGTCTTAAAAACCGGGGTGACCGCTCTTCAAATCGGCTAAACGGACCTTTTGAGCCACGCCCGGAACGGCCGCCCCCGTAATGAATAGGGCAGGCAGGTAAATGGCTCCACCGGGAGGTGCCAGGCATTAGTTTAGGGGTTTCGATTTTTGTTGACAAATATATTTAGGTTTTGTAATATGGAATCATATTTTAGCTCTCATCCCCCTCTGGGCCCTTCTCCCCTCCCTCATGGAAGGGCCCTCTCTCTTTCCCGGTCGATTTTATTCCTGATTTTGTTCGCTGTTGATTTGCCGGTTTTTTTGTGTTAATCTAACGCAATGTCAGCGGTTGCCAGGCGTCCTGGCTTCAAATTCAGGTTTTTCCCGCCCCTTTTAATCGTTTTTTGCCTGGCGTCTTTCGGGTTTGCCGGTATTTTTTCCGCCCGGACGGCGGAGGCCGCGGCCGCCAAGGCGCCGGATTTCAGCCTGAAGACAGTCAACGGGAAGGCGTACGCGCTTTCCGCGTACAGGGGCAAGCCCGTGCTCCTCAATTTCTGGGCCACGTGGTGTCCGGCCTGCCGGGAGGAATTGCCCTCGCTTGTGAAATTGGCACGGAAGTACAAGGGTAAATTGCAGGTGCTTTCGGTCTCCATCGACTCGCCGGCGGGGCCCCTGAAGGAATACCTGGGGAATCACCCGCTGCCGTTTCCCGTCCTTTCGGACCCCAACAGAGAGGTGGCCTTTGACCTTTACGCGGTCTTCGGGCTTCCCGCCACCTTTTTAATAGATAAAAACGGAAATTTGATTGAGAGGGTTTACGGCGCGCAGGACTGGATGTCGCCCGGTATGGTTGGCAAGGTAAAAAAATTATTATCAGCAAAATAGGGGAGTCGATGAGATGAAGAAGCTTTTTGCCCTTGCCGCCCTGCTTCTGGTGGCGGCGGTTTTCCTTGGATGCAGCACCAACCGGTTCATAGTCTATAAGAACGGAAGGGCCTTCTACTTCGCCACCAAGCGGCAGGGGCTTTATAAGATGCTCTGCACAAGCGGGGATTTCAAAAGGGTGCTCGCCGCCGCCCCTACGGTACCGTCCGCGACGAGGACAGGCCTCTATACCTATACCTGTGTGGCGCCCGATGCGAACAAGGTGCAGGCGATGTTCGTCTCTCTCTCCCCGGATCAGAGGAAGGCCATGCTCAATGCCTTCATGGATGAGGGTTACGATATAAACTTCTGGCCCTGCGGCTGAGACTGAAATCCTGGCGCCCCGTGGGGGCGCCGATGAAAAGACCCGGACAAGATAATCACGGCCCCGCACGGGATTCCCCATGCGGGGCTTTTGAATGGATAGCGAGCGTATTGCCCGTGGTCTTGCCACGGGGTTCTTCAATCCGCCGGGTTTCATCCCCGGGTGACCGCCTTTAGCCCCATCTTCAGGCAGAAGGACCGCAGGCCGGGCAGGTAGACCAGGAGGCCGTGCTCCCGCAGATATTCGTATTTCGCAGCCGCAGCGGGCGAGCCGTTTTCAGAAAGCACGATATATTCCATCACGTGCGCCACATCGGCCATATCCGTGTCCGGCCATTTTCCTTCGATTTGATGAAGGAAACCAAGGGCATGGGCTTCTTGCCCCCTGTTTACCATGGGGATGGTGATATAAGGCAGAAATCTTTGCGGGTCTACAAGTTTTACAGCCGCGGAGTAAAGACCATTGCTTTCCCCCTGGTTTTCGGTTATGTAGGCCGCGGAAAGCAGGGAGGACCCATAGAGGTTTTTAATCTCTTCCACAAAATAGTCATTTGAATATTCCGCCCCGGCCCGCTCAAAATTCAGCTTCCGGTAATTTTCAAGGAGGAATTTGTTTGCCGGCCCCTCATCCGCTCCTTTTTCAAGGAGCATATAGTCGAGGGGGCCATGTGATGCCTCATATCTTGCCTTCAGTATTTTCACCATGGCATCGGGATGGACGGCAAAGAGCCTGCCCTCCATGGAAAGCATATCCAAAGCGGCGAAATTGACATCGAGTTTGTTGTTTTTCCATACCATGAATTCTTCATAGAGGTTTTTGTTGAAGAGATAGCTGGACCTGCCCTCCAGGACATAAGTTTGCCGGTCCACGGTACGGTTAAGGGCTACGACGTCCTCCCTGTATCTTTCCACCCACTGCATGTAAAAGTTTCCGAATGTGGGATTGTCGCCGTAGACAAAAAGGACGCTGTTTACGGGCAGCACGCTCAGGCTGTCCCTTGCGTGGTCGTATGCGATAAAACTCCGGCCCAATGAATGTCCGAGTGTGCCGGGCAGATAGACAAGCGGGATGAGGAGAAAGACCTGCGCTATCCCGAGCGTCCTTAAATTTTTCGCCTTCAGGTAAAGCCAGACCCTGTTTGCTGCCAGGCCTGTGACGAGGGCGGCCAAAAAAAGGACGGGCAGAAAATAAGGACGCAC
>JAJYGJ010000043.1 GCA_021790695.1 Nitrospirota bacterium
TTTTTATACGCGCCGTCTCTCGTCCGTCGGCCTTTCCCCTTGTATAGAACAGGCAGGTATGGGTTCTCCCTCATCACATAAGAGCGGGCGGATACAAAATGCCCCCGGATAATATTGGCTGTCCCTTGAAGAAGGGAGCAAGGACGGATACGCAGCGTCGCATCTGGCCGGCCCTTTTGCGCTTCGCCCTGAAGACGATTCAATTGATCCTCTGGATATACGGCCGGAACCGCCAAAGGGGTCCCCAAAAAGCCCGCGGGCTTTTTGGGGCAGGGGCGACCGGAATGAAAGGGGCGGGCAGATACAAACGCCCGGAATAATATCTGCCCGTGGATTAACCGAACTGTACCACTACCAGGATTTTCAGGTCTGCTCCCCGTCCGCGGAATAATACCCCACGCCTCTTTTTGTGAGGATTATTTTGGGGTCGGAGGGGTTGTCCTCAATCTTTTCCCTGATCCTCCTTACGTGCACGTCCACCGTCCGAGGCTCCACGTAAGCCTCATGCCCCCAGATGGCGTCCAGGAGGAAATCCCGGTTCAAGACCTTCCCCGGCCTCCGGACAAGATATAAAAGGAGCTTGAATTCCATTGCGCTAAGTTCGACAGGGACATCTTCCCTGGTGACAAGGTATCTTTCCGTGTCGATGACGAGCGGTCCGGCTTTTATCAGCTTTTCTTCCGTTTGCCTTCCGGCCCGGGCCGAACAGCGCCGCAGGACGGCCTTTACCCTTGCAACAAGCTCCCTTGGGCTGAAAGGCTTTGTCACGTAATCATCCGCGCCAAGCTCAAGCCCCAGCAGCATGTCTATCTCTTCCGAGCGGGCGGTGAGTATTATGACCGGGATACCGGAAAGCGCAGCATCGGATTTAAGCATCCTGCACAGATCGATCCCGTCGATTCCGGGAAGCATGAGGTCGAGCAATATGAGGTCATATTGCCCGAGGCGTATTTTCTCCAGGGCCTCGGTGCCGCTGCCCGCGATGTCCGCCTCGAAACCCTGCTTTACAAGATTATATTTTATGAGTTCCCGTATGTCCGGTTCGTCTTCAACGATGAGGATCCCCTTATTTTCCATATATCAAAGTCCGTTCCCGCGGCATGGAAAATTTCAGGACCTCTGGTAACAGATCTGGAGCCCGATGACCCCGCACAGAATAAGCGCAATGAAGAACATCCGCGATAACCCCAGGGGCTGGCGCTCGATTACCGTGCCGATAAGGTTGCTTCCGACGACGGCTATGCCCGTCCACATGGCGTACGTCACGCCGACGGGAATCGTCCTCATGGCGCGGGAGAGACAGAACGCCGCCCCCAAACCGCATACGGCATACGGGATCAGCGGCAAAAGCCGGGTAAAGCCTTCGGTGGACTTCAGGCTGTATGCCCACCCGACCTCCAGAAACCCCGCCAGAACGATGAATATCCAGCGCATGGAAATTTTCAGCCGCCCGAAACCATTAGCGTCTCCTACACGGCCTTTACCAGATAGCCGTCCTTCCGGTTGAAAATCCTGGCGCTGAAGCCGGACATCTCGAGGAAGGATTTTACCTTCCGCGGGTTTTCCCTGGCATTGACGTACACGTACAGCCGCCGGACTCCTTTGCCGCCGAGATCCAAAACACTCCTGACCTTGTCATAAAGCTTGTGCCCGTTTAAGTCCCTCACATCAACTATCATTTTCCGGATTCTCCTTTTAAGATTTAGGTTGCGGCCCATGCGAGGGCCGCTTATTAAAGAATACGGATATGATGTTGCGGGGCTTTTAACCGGGCGTGAAGCTTCCATTAAGATACCCGCCAACGGCCTCATTTCGCGCCCGCCTCCCGCATATCGGGTGCCGGCATGCCTGTTTCGGCCTCGGCATACGGCGACAGCGCCGAGTCCCTGCCGATTGCGTATCTGCCGCCCCTCCATACGACCGTGTTTGACGCCAGGGGCGCGAACCAGGCCATCCCCATAAGCAGGTCTTTGAGCGGCGCAAGCAGGTAGCAGAAAGGATTCATTTGTGAGCCGAGCATCTCACCGATGCAAAAGTCCGCGGCCGTCTTGAAAAGGCCGGTCGAAACCGCCAGGACAAGGGTCCGGGTGGAGGGCCCCAGCAGGACTAGGGGCATCACATGAAGGGGGCGTTCAGTATAAGCTCGGCAAGATATCTTGCTCCGCCTATCTTCCATCGGAGTTTCGCCCAGCGCGTGTGCCGGCCCAGGAACCTCTTCATGCCCCAGTAGTGGTTCACCGTCTGCACCCGGAAACCGGAGAGGACCACCCTCCTGCCCGATTCGGCCATTTTCTTTCCGATCATGTAGTCCTCGGCAAGCACGTCTTTTACCGCCACCAGCCCGCCAATGGCCTCAAGGTCCGTCTTTTTCATGAGCATCGATTTGCCCACCACGCAGGGCATCCCCATGAACTTGTCGAGGAAACAGACGCTGCCCATGATGAAGGAATTCAGGTGGAGGTTCTCAAAGACGGAACCAAGGCTGCGCGCCCCGACGCCTTCGACAAGGTTCGTGACGAGCCCTGCCCCGGGCTCTTGCATGCGGGCCATTATGCGTTTCAGGTACTCTTTCCGGACGCAGACGTTGCTGTCGCTTATGAGTATGTATTCATGTTTGGACCTCCCGCGGGCCGGGATGAGATTGTTGACCTTGGGGTTAAGGCCCTCTTCGCATCTTTGGACGACGATGCTGATGTCCTTGTCCGGATATTTCAGCTTGATTTTAGAGGCCACCTTGAAGGCCAGGTCGTTTATGTCCTGGAGGGCGAATATGATCTCATATTCCGGGTAGTCCAGCTTGCAGAAACTCTCCAGGTTGTCAAACAGGTTGTCGTCCAGCCCCTTTAAGGGTTTAAGGATGGAGACGGGCGGGAAGTGTCCGCCGCCTTCGGAGGCCTTTTTGTTTTTCGCCCCCGGCGCATAAGACCTTACCGCCCAGAGCTGAAGCCCGCAACTGACGATCCCCATGGCCGCCAGGGCCGCGAAGAACCAGAATGTCGCCATCCCTTTCCTCCTTAATTTCTAAAGAGCGTGATCGCCACGCCTTTGTTGTGCCTTATGCAGTCCTTGACCGACTCCACGTCTTTTTCGCAATTGAGCAGCGTCTTCCAGGAATAAAGGTGCCTGGGCTTGTGGAAATCGCTGTTTGCGACGTAATGGTATTTTTTCAGGCTTATCACGTTGAAGACGTCGTCCCGGTTGGCTATCTCCCAGGCGTCTATGTACCTGGCGTACTTCTCCCGGTTGTTCCAGAGGTAAAGGGTCTCCCGGGACATGTCAGACACGTGGTGCGGATGGCAGGCTATGGTGAGCGCGCCCTGCTTTTTTGCCTCCAGGAATATTTTTTCGTAGCCCCAGCAGG
>JAJYGJ010000079.1 GCA_021790695.1 Nitrospirota bacterium
GAGATATATCTCGGAATATGCCGCGTCATGGCAGACGATTATATTGTGCCTCCGGGCGAACCCGGCCACATTCTCGAAAAACCCCTCGCCGGCTGTCGCGGAAGTCGGGTTGTTCGGGTAATTTATGAACATGAGTTTCGCCCGCCTGAGGACATCCGCAGGTATTGCCTCAAGATCGGGCAGGAACCCGTTTTCGCGCCTGAGGGGCATGGGGTGGCCCTCCGCGCCGGCCAGAAGCGCGCTTACCGGGTATACCGGGTAGCCGGGCTCGCTGTAAAGCACGACGTCCCCCGGGCCGGCGAACGCCATGGGGATGTGCCCTATGCCCTCTTTCGAGCCTATGAGCGAGAGGACCTCCGTTCCGGTGTCCAGCGATACGCCGAAGCGCCTCCCGTACCAGTCGGCCACGGCCTGTCTGAAGGAGGGCATCCCTTCATAGGAGGGATAACGATGGTTTGCCGGATCCTGGGCGGCCCGTTTGAGGCGGTCCACTATATGCGCCGGCGTCGGCATGTCGGGGTCGCCGATGCTTAAATCTATGATGTCGGCTCCTTTTCGAATCTCCTCCCGCTTGACCCTGTCTATCTCGGCAAAAAGATACGGAGGCAGATGGCGGAGCCTTTCGGCCAACTCTACTTTTATCACTCCCGGGACCTCCCGAAAAACCCCGATTGATCTTCCCTGCGGCAAGGGGGCTGGTCCCCCGCAGGGAATACGCTCGCTGCCCATTTATTATACATGTATCCGGAGCCACAGGGGGCGCTGCGCCGCCGATGTGGGACGGTATCCGCCTGCTCCACAAATCCGGCCCAACCGGCCCCCTGCGACTGGTACCCCTCAGATCCCTGTCCCCAGGAGGATATAATACGAATCTATCCCGTCGTTATACCTGAACAGGCCGGCATTTGAAAGATGCCTGTACCTGTATGAAATGCTTATATCGTCTGTCAGGTAGAACCCTCCGCCCAGGATAAGGTCGAACATGAAATGGTCGCCCAGGCGCCTGCCGGCGAAGTGACTGTCGGAGATCAGATTGGCCCCCGCGCCCATGTCCACGAAGACCGTAAGCCTTTTGTAATGGGCCAGCTTCCTGGCCACAAGGGAGCTTCCGCCGGCCCAAAGGGTGTCGCCCTTCGCGCTTATGTACTCCAGCGTGGGTTCCACCCGGAGCAAAAAGTCCGGGTAAAGCGGGGCCTGCCACGCGGCAAGAATCATCGCTTGCCCGGCCCCGTTGCCGTTCAGGCTGCTGCCGCCGGCAAAATCGATTTCAAGACCCCCATGGCCTGCGGGGCCTCCGGGGCCTCCGGGGCGTCCCGCGGCGGATACCATGCGGGGGAAAACAAGGCAAAAAATTATGGCAAAAAACAGTGCGCCATGCCTTGAAGCCGCCTTGAAACCCGCTGTAAACAAAACAAAACTCCTTCCGGGGCAGGGATTGTAATCAATGATACTTCGTCGGCGGGCGGCGGCGCAAGGGAAATGTCGGGCGAAGGCGTTTTTCGTTATAATAGAAAAATCCATGGGTCCGCTGATCAAAGACATCCTTTCGGCGAACGACCGCCTCTACGATCTTGCGGTCGCGGTTTACGCGGCCTCCGGCTTTCTTGCATTAGCCGGAACAAGATGGGCCGGCGCCCGCGGGCCTCATGCGGATGAATCCGGCGGCCGGCCGCGCGAAAAAAACGCGGGAAACATGGGACCGGGAAAAGGGGGGGGAAAGGCGATACCGGCAAAACTTGCCAGGTTCTCCCTCATTCTTTTCGTCCTCCTCGGCGTGCCGAGGCTCCTTTGCTTTCACGGCTTTGAATGGCGCGCCGCGGTTGACCATGGGAGCGCGGGGACGCTCCTGGTGAAAATATCCGTCCTCTTTTCTCTTGCCGCTCTGGGCACCCTGGCCTGGGTGAGGGCAGGCAAAGGCTCAGCAGACAGTTAACCTGCCCGCGGCGAGCCGCCTGACAAACGAAAGGATGTTTTTTTCCGATAGCTCCTCCTCGACCGCGGCCTCTATCCGGTCCGAGAAATCCCGGATGTCCGCCCCTTCAGGCAGCCTCAGTTTAACCGACACGGCGGCGGGCCTGTTGATCTCCATCCCTATCCGGCTTACAAGAAGCACATAGGCCTCCAGGGCGTCCCCGGCCGCCTCGAAGACTTTTTTTGCCAGCAGGTGCGAAAGGACGCCGTAAATTTTCCCCGTGTGGCTCATCGGGTTTTTCCCGGCCGCGGCCTCAATCGTCTGGGGCCGGCTGAAGCTGATGAGGCCGTTTGCGCGGTTTCCCCTGCCCGCCTGCCCGCTGTCGGCATCCTCGGCACTGGTGCCCAGCACGCTCAGATAGATCCCCGCCATGCCGCTTCCCCGGACATCCAGGCTGTTTAAGTGCACCAGAAAATCATCGAACCACCCGGCGCCCCCGTATTCCCGGCGCAGGAAAGCGTCTATTTCCCCGAGTATCATCTCTTTCCTCACGAAATATTCGGCTTCGTGTCTGAGGAACCTGTCTATGAGCGGCATGGCTATCGTGACCGTGAGGGCCCTTTTTTCCCTCACGGCCATCACCTTTACGTCTTCGCCCGTCTCCGGGTAGCGCCGCTTGAACGCCTTAGAATTCAGAAAACCCTCGATGCCGAGCACCGCTTGCTCCGTGGGAGACAGGGGCCAGTAGCCGACGGCGGCCGAGGTGTCGTTTGCCCCAAGAGGCCTGCGCGCCCCTTCCGCGTAAATACGCGCCAACTGGGCGGAGCCCGGCGCAAGCTCCGGATGAAAGACCATGTGCCTTTCGGGCTCCACGAACCGCAGGTTCTCCTTGAGCCATTTCCTTGCGGCCCCGACCGCGATCTCCGCCACGGGGATTTTGACGCCTCCGGCCCGGAAAGTGGCCCTGTCTCCCATGAAAAAACGCATGGGCCTTGCGATCCGGCCGCCCTGGAAGGCCCTGCGCGCCCTGCCGGCGGCCAGAAAGCCCTTGTCGGCGTTATAGTGCAGGACCGCGCCCGAAAGCCGCTTGTACTCTTTCGCCAGGGAGACGGAGACCGCCTCGCAGAGGAGGTCCGTCATGGTGTCCGGGTGGCCGAGCCCCTTTCTTTCCACGCACTCCACGGCCTCTTCGGAAACGGGCCGCCCGCCCAGCGATTCGATTTCCATGGATAAATCATATCACTTGGTTGTGCGTCATGAATATGAGGTAATGCCTAGGGTATCTGCTTGTCCCTGTAGCCCCTTCCGTTTTACATTTGATTTTACTTTGTGCTATGTTTTTATTTGTCTTTAAGGCGGTAATTTCGATCATGCGGGGTGTGTGGTGAAGATTGTGCTTGCCTATTCCGGGGGGCTCGATACCT
>JAJYGJ010000050.1 GCA_021790695.1 Nitrospirota bacterium
AAAGCCTTCCGGTCCTCATTTTTTTTAAAAACCTCCTTCAGTGGCTGAAACGGCCCTCTTTATACAGGGTCTCCAGTTTTCTGTAAAGCGCCCTGTCGCGGATGGCCGGCAGGGAGAAATCTCCCTTCATGGCCCATTTGCCGGAAAAGGGTTTCAGGCCGTCCGGCATGGGCCCGCCGTCCGGGCCCCGGAAATCCGTCACGCGGAGCCCGTTTGCGTCCGCTTCGATTGTGTACCGGCCGTTTTCAACGTCCTCGTAAGAGCCGCCTGAGAATTTAACCACAATTTTTTGCGCGCGAGAGGCGTGGCAATCCCGGCAGGAGCGCGCCTTGCCGAGGCTGTGCGCCACCCTGTCGATGTTGAGCCAGACAAGCACGTCTTTGTCGCGGGCGTTCACGTTGCCGGCCAGTCCGGTGACGGCAAATGAATCCTCCGAGTAATGCAGCCTGTTTATGGCCACATAGGGCCGGTCCCTGAAGATGAGCCGCCGGGATATCTTCACCTCCCGCGGCTTTACATTGCCGGATGTGCTCGGCACCACATGGACCGGAATCCACTTGCCCCCCGGGTCCATGATCAGGAGCGGTTTTTCGGCGCCGGTCAGATAGTCCGATATCCTGACCAGCGGGTTCATTCTGCCCGGCAGACCCAGCGCGGTCCAGAAATTGAAGGCGTATCCGCCGATGTATCGGACGTGGCACGCGGCGCAGGCCACATCCTTGTGCACCCCGCGGGCGGCCTCCCTCACGATGGCCCCGTGGCACTCCGAGCATCCAGGGTCTCTTATCAGGTCAGCATGCAGGCCTTTCCTGTTGTCCGGTTTATGGCAGTCCACGCACTCGATTCCCTTTGCCAGGTGGACGTCCGCGTTTCTCTCCAGCAGCTTTTCCCCCCAGGGAGCGGACTCTGTGAATTCCGCCCTTAAATAGCCGTCGCCGCGCCTTCTTTCAAGCGGCCCGGCGTGACAGGCAAACGACCTGCCTCCCCCGTAGCAGCTCAGGGAATCCGGCTTGCGGATGAATGTGTGCGGCCCCCTGGCGGGGTCTTTGGGGTCTGCGGCCTCGGGCTTGAAATGGCAGTCGAGGCAGCCCGTGTGGCACTGGTTGCAGCCGCGCTGGTTATGAAATGCGAATTTTGCGGGTATCGGCGTGGTGGAATGGGCGCCGTATATACCCAGGTTCGCGCCCGTGAAGGAATCCTGCGCCGGTTTTGCAAGCGCTCCCAGCCATAGCCCGCAGATTTGCGGCCCTGCGGGCCCGGTCCAGTACCTGTACTGGCTTTGCGTATGGGCGCCCTTGCCGCCCCCCATCGGGCTTCCCAGGTAGCCGGACACCTCTTTGGGATGGCAGCGCCCGCAGGTCTTTTCGGCTATAACGGGATTGAAGGCAAGTGTCGAGGTGTTTCTGTCCTGCCAGAGGACTATCCTGTATGAGGGATTATTGACCTCTTTTCCTGTCTTTTTTTCGATCAGCTTTGGCATAAGAAAAAAGGCGCGGTTGCCGCCCCTGGGCTTGAGAAAGCCCCAGTCCGCGAGGTCCTTTCCCGGCATCTCCGGTCTCCGGAAGGCGCGCCATCTGGAATCCAGCACGGAGAGCGTCAAAAATCCTTTGTGGGCAAGTGCCGCGGTCTTGCCCCGTGGGTTGCCCAGATGACAATCGACGCACCGGGCCCGCGGCATGCCGGTCTGCGCCGCGAGACTTGCCGCATTGAAGGCGAAACGGGCGGCCCCGAGCCCTTTCATACGCGCCGCGTCATAATGGCAGGCCGTGCAACTGTCCGCCACGGCGTATGCGCGAGCGCTCAGAAAAAGAGCGAGGGCACAGATCGCAGCCGCGGCAAAGACCGCGCCCCGGACCGGCTTCAGGGCCGCTTTTGGTTTTTTCATCTCCGGGATTCCTTTATTTTCAAGTATATCACCTTTATGTTTCTCATAACGGGTCCCACCTCCGGCCGTCTTTCGACAGTAGTTCTACGGCCCGTACCGGGCCTTCGGAGCCCGCGGCGTAATTGGGAAAGTCCTCCCGCGCGGCCGTGGATTCCATCTTGTCAATCAGCGGCGTCAGCAGTTGCCAGCTTTTTTCCACCGCGTCCGCGCGGACAAAGAGCATCCGGTCGCCCTGCATGGCATCCAGCAGTATGCGGGCGTAGTCGTCAATGGCGAAGGTCTCGGGGTAGCTGAAATCCATTGCCGCGGGGTTCAGGCAAAGCCGGGAGCCCGGCATCTTGGTCTCGAAAAAAAGTCCGATCCCCTCATGCGGCTGTATCCGGAGCACGAGCGTGTTGGGCGGAAGTTTTTTACTTTCCTCGATGGCGCCGGCGAACATCTGGTAAGGCGCGGGCTTGAAGTGCACCGAGATTTCGGCTTTGCGCCTGGAAAGCCTCTTGCCGGAACGCAGATAAAAGGGCACGCCGTTCCATCGCCAGTTTTCGACCAGCACTTTCAGGGCCGCGTATGTGGCGACTGTCGATGAGGGCGATACCCCCGGCTCGCTCCTGTAACCCGCGGCCGGCCGCCCCTCAATGGCGCCCGGGCCATACTGTCCTCCGTCCCGGAGAGCGGGAAAGGCTTCACCGAGTCAAGCACCTTCGCCCTTTCGTCCCTTACCCTTTCGGACTCGAATGCGGAGGGCGGCTCCATGGCGATAAGGGCAAGGAGTTGCAGCAGATGGTTCTGGAACATGTCCCGCAGCACACCCGCCTGTTCGTAGTATCCCGCCCTCTGTTCAATGCCCGCGGCCTCCGCCGCGGTTATCTGGACGTGATCGATGAACCGGTTGTTCCATAGCGGCTCGAAGATGGAGTTTGCGAACCTGAACATGAGGATGTTCTGCACCGTTTCCTTGGCGAGGTAATGGTCCATGAAATATATCTGGTCCTGTCTGAAATACCCGTTCAGCAGGTTATTGAGACTGCGCGCGGATTCGAGGTCGCGGCCGTGGGGCTTCTCGATCACTATGTGCGTATAACCGGCGCTTTTCCCTTTGAGGCCTGACTCCCCGATGCCTCTTATCAGGGGTTCGAAGGCCGAAGGCGGCACGGCCAGGTAGAACAGGCGGTTCTGGAAGGTCTCATACCTTTTCTCCAGCGCCGCGCAATGCGCAAGCAGGGAATCGCAGGAGGAAACGGAGTCATTCTCGATGGGCGAATAATAAAGCCTCTCCGAGAGCTTTTGCCATTTGTCTTCTTCGAACCGCGAGGCAAAGACGCTTCTCACCGCCTCGCGCATCTCTTCACGGAACCGCTCCGCGCCCCATTTGCGCCTTGCGATCCCCAGTATGAAGAACTGCTCCGGC
>JAJYGJ010000051.1 GCA_021790695.1 Nitrospirota bacterium
CTTATCGGTCAGGTGCCAAGGATTTGGATTCCTTTCTCCCTCGTCACGAAGTATCCTATAAATGCTCGCTGGTATATAGTGACTCTCTCGTAGACTCACCCCATCCCGTAAGCAGAGCTTACATTTCCCTAACAAACCCACCTCACGCTAACCCGACCTTGTATCAACACAAATAAAGTTCCGATCGAAATCTTCACGATTATAACAAATCTACAAATAGCGAACTATACGGCGTATTCTTGCATCCGCCGCATTCGCACAAATGTGTTATTAAGAAGGGGTAATTTGAGGCATGAAGTGGAACTCCGATTTTCAATAGTCGTATGGCGGCATCAAACGCTTATCCAAAATTGAAACCGTCGAGACTTTCAGGAAAAAGTTGAAACTCTGAACGCCCGGCGCATGCAAGGTCGAGTTGTACACTTTTATAAATTGTTTTATAGGACAACGCAATGGCCGGCGGATTATGATGAGGTCCGGGCTGGGAAAATGGAAACCGCGGGCGAGGCAATTGACGCCCTGGGCCGGTTGTCAATGACAATTGAACACATTGAACACGCCGGGCTGAAAAGTCCTTATAAAATGGGGCATTAGGGTTTTTATCTTGAACAAAAAAACACAAAAAAGGGCTGATGGCGCGGCCGGGCTATTTTCATTTTCGGCCCTGATGGACATAAAATAAGAAAAATATACCGATGAGCGCCGTCAGGGAGAAGATAATAGAGCGTATCAGAAACGAAGGCCCGGTCACTTTCAGGGAGTTCATGAGGATGGCCCTTTATGAGCCGGGGGCCGGTTATTACACGAGGCCCCAGACGGAGATAGGCAGGGCGGGGGATTTTTACACCGGTCCGCACCTGCACGCCGCCTTCGGCTGGATGCTGGCCAAACAGGTGGAGGAGATGTGGCTTCTGCTTGGCAAGGGGCCGCTCGAAGTCACGGAGCAGGGAGAGGGCAAGGGCTACCTGGCCAAGGACATACTGGACAGGCTCAAGGACCGGAACGCGCCGCTTTATGACGCCATCGGCTACCGCCTGGTGGAGCTTAATCCCGGGCTCAGGGAGTTCCAGGAGGAACTGCTGCGCGGGCACGCCGGAAAGGTCTCCTGGGCGGATTCGTTGAAGTCCGGCCGGAAAGCCGCTTCCGCTCCGGGCGTAAAAGGCGTTTTGCTTGCAAACGAGCTTCTGGACGCCTTTCCCGTGCACCTTGTCCAGATGCATAATGGGGCCGTCAGGGAAGTAAGGGTGGGGTTTGAAAGCGGGGCCTTTACCGAGGTGCTTGCCTCGCCGTCCACTCCGGAGATCGAGGAATATCTGGACTTGTTCGTGCCCGAATCCGTACCGGACGGTGAAGCCGCCCCGGCCGGGGAGCCGGCCGGTTTTTCCGATGAAAGGTCATCCCCATCCGCTGGATCATCCCGCATGCTGCCCGACGGCTACCGGACAGAGGTGAATCTTGAGGTCCGGGGCTGGCTCAGGGAGGTTTCGGACGTCTTAGGGCAGGGTTTCATTATCGCGGTGGATTACGGTTACCCCTCATGGGATTATTACGGCTCCGCGCGGGACAGGGGGACGCTGCTTGGCTATTACCGGCACAGGGTGGTCGAAGACCCTTACATGAACCCGGGCGAGATGGACATCACCGCGCACGTGAACTTTTCCGCCCTGAATGTGTTCGGCCGCGCGGCGGGGTTCAAGTGCGCCGGCTTTTGTCCGCAGGGCACGTATCTCGTATCGCTGGGGATCGAAGAGGTCCTTGCCGGGCTCGGCCAGGACGATATCATGAAGCTGAAGGGCCTGCTTCTTCCCGGGACGATGGGAGAGACGCACAAGGTGATGGCCCTTTACAAGGGTCCGGATGCGGGCGGGGCTGGAAAAGTGCCGGAGCTTCGGGGCTTCAAGATGAGAAACCAGTGCAGGTTTTTATAGAACCTGTCTCAAAATTGATTCTGAAGCGAAAGAGAGAGGAAATCGTGGCATTAAATTTCACCCGGAAGTGGGAAGAAAGGGGAAAGCGCCCGGAGGCGCAGCAGCGCTGCGTTGAGGACGATTTTCCCTTGATGACGCGGTATGCCGCGATTTTATGCCCTGCGGGCATAGAATGTATGGAATATGTGATTCATCAGGATTCGCTCGCTGGCGCTCGCTGCCCATTTCAGCCTCTTGCAGCCGGAAGCGATTTTGAGATAGGTTCTAGAACTTGACTCCGCTGGTCCTTTTTGATAGAAGTTAGATATATCGGTTAAAGGCCGGCATCAATTCCATTCGCAGCCCAAAAACAAAGAGGCGCCGGAAGGATTTTTTCTCCGGGAAAAAGGAGGCAGGATGAAGAAAACCGCGATTTGCCTTGTAGCGTTGTTTGTTGTATTGGGTTTATACGCGACAGTTTATGCGCAGGCTGGCGGCGACCAGACGGGCGGATTCACGCCGCAGGTAAAAATCTGCAAACCGGGCGCCATACCTCTCCTTGCGGGCGATGAGTCGCAGTTTTTTGAGGCCGAATCACATTTTGAGGCCCAGTGTACTTGCAACCAGGTGGCTGCCCGCTATAAACAGTACGTCTGCTACGCCACACCCAGCTCGTCGAAGGCCGAGAGCGTGCCGCCAGGGCTTTGGTACTGCCTGTGCAGCAAGACAAAAACGTGGTAGGGATTTTCCGGGAAGGTGCCAGGCATTGCCTTGCAAGAAGAGGACCCGACTGAAATTAACCTTGCAGTTGCACAAATTGGGGCTTCGAAAGCATGTCAAAATATTGTTGGCGGTCAGTTTAAAGGCTGTTTCCGGAGGCAAACAGGAAGTCACTATAAGTGGACTTCTTGCCGTCATTCCGGAGGTGGTAATCCGGAATCCAGCGGCTTTAAAGACAACGTCGCTGGATTCCGGCTTTCAGTTTACCCCGTACCGCGATACGGGGCCGGTATGACGAACTTTAATGCAAGATTAAGGTTAAGGAAGCTCCCGAAACCGCCCGAGGCGCCTGAGGCTTAGAAGGGCGTCTGCCGGGCTGTGGGCCTCGATTGTATGGACGACCCCGCAAAGACCTTTGATTGCGTCGAAAAGGCTTTGAAAGGGGAATGTGCCCTCGCCGATCGGGCTGTGGGCGTCGTAAGAGCCGTCGTTGTCGTGGATGTGAAGCTCGATCAGGTATTTTTCCAGCGGGGCAAGCCAGCTTTCCAGCGGGGCGCGGCCCGCAAAGAGGTTGAAGTGCCCGGTATCGAAACAGAGGCCGAAGTGTTCCGAGCCCAGTTTTTCAAACAGCGCGATCAGGTTGTCCGGGCTGTCCTCGAAGATGTTTTCAATGGCGATTCTTGTGCCGTCCTTTCGGGCCCTTTCGATAAGCGGCCCCCAGGTGAGGACGGATTTTTCCAGCCAGATTTCCACATGCATCGCATATTTCCATTTCTCATAGCCCGAGTGGAAGACGACGGTTTTTGCGCCCAGTTGCCGCGCCATTTCAAGCGCCTTCTCAAACCTTGAGGCGGTAACGGCCCTTATCTTTTCATCGACCGCGCCGGGTGAGAGGTCCATGAACGGGGCATGGATGGAGATTTCCGGCCCGTAATCGAGAAGCCCCATTGTCCGCCCGGGCCAGTCCGGCCCGAGCGCGTCCATATCGCTGCCCAGGACATAGAGTTCCACGGACAGGCCGTGCTCTGCCAGGATGGGCGAAAACTCCCCAAGCCTTGCAAAGGGGACATGTATGTGCGGGCGTATCAGTTTAAGGGATTCCGGCAATTTATGGATTCCGCATGGGGCTTGAGTCCTCCGGGGCGGAAAAACCCGCGATCAGGGGGTCTTGGCCTCTTTTTTGGGGGCGTCTCCGCTGCCGGAGGCAACGGGCTTGGACTCCACGGGTTTGGAACCTTCGGGTTTGGACCCTTCGGATCTGGATCCCACGGGTTTGGATCCCTCGGACTTTGATCCCTTGCGGGCATAGTCCGTGATGTACCAGCCGGACCCTTTAAGGACAAAAGAGTTGTTGGATATGAGTTTCTTCAGCTTTCCCTTGCACCTCGGGCACTCCGAAAGCGGCGGGTCGCTGAATTTTTGCAGTGCCTCGTGCCGCTGTCCGCAGCTCTGGCACATGTATTCGTAAACAGGCATATTACCTTTTCCTCCAGTTAATGCTCAGTGAAATGCATGCCAATAAATAATATATAGCTAACCGGGCTGCGGCGTCAAATAAAGGGGCCCGGTTTCAGGTCCGGGGTGAGGTCACGGAGACGCGGGGTTTGGGTTTCAGGCGCGCATGGGCGTACTTGATTCCGTATGCGAAATATATGACGAGCCCGATTATAAGCCATATGACGAGCCGCAGCCAGGTTTCAAGCGGGAGGCCGGCCATGAGGTAAAGGCAGGAGAAGATGCCCAGGATGGGTGTTGCCGCGCCGCCCGGCGCCTTGAAAACCCTCTTTACGTCCGGCCGGGTGTGTCTCAGGACGAGCACGCCCGCGCAGACTATCGCAAAGGCAAGCAGGGTCCCGATGCTTACCATCTCCCCGACTATCCCCAGGGGCAAAACGGCGGCCGCGGCCGCCGTGACGCATCCGGTGATTATGGAGTTTACGTAAGGGGTCCTGAACCGCGGATGGACCTTTGAGGCCCACGGGGGCAGGAGCCCGTCTTTAGCCATGGTGAAAAATATCCGGGACTGCCCCAGGAGGAGCACAAGGACCGTCGAGGTAAGCCCCGCCACGGCCCCGAGCTTCAAAAAGGGCGAGAACCAGAAGAGCTTCATCGCGTCCAGCGCCACGGCGAAGGGGGCCGGGACGTTGAGTTTCGTGTAGCTGACAACCCCGGTGAGCACCAGCGAGACGGCAATATAGAGCACCGTGCAGATAACCAGGCTGCCAAGGATGCCTATGGGCATGTCCCGTTTGGGGTTTTTGGCCTCCTGGGCAAGGGTGGAGACGGCGTCAAAGCCGATATAGGCGAAAAATATGACCCCCGCCCCCCGAAGCACCCCGCTCAAGCCGAACAGGCCGAACTGCCCCTTGTTGGCCGGAATGAAGGGATGCCAGAGGGCCGGTTTTACATAATGTATCCCGGCGAAGATGAACGCCAGGATGACCGCAATCTTGATGAAGACTATCGCGGCGTTCAATGCGGCCGACTCCCTTATGCCCCGCACGAGTATCACGGTCAGGAAGACCACCAGGAGGACGGCCGGAAGGTTGAAGACGGCGCCGGTGAGAAACCATCTGTGAGTCTCGGGATTGAAGCCAAAAGGCGGGCCCGAAAGCGCCGCCGGGAAATTTATTCCGAAGTCTTTAAGGAAGCTCAGGAAATAGCCGGACCATCCGATCGAGACGGTGGTGGCGCCCAGCGTGTATTCGAGGATCAGGTCCCAGCCGATTATCCAGGCGAGAAACTGGCCCAGGGTGGCGTAGGCGTAAGTGTAGGCGCTTCCCGCTATGGGCAGCATGGAGGCGAACTCCGCGTAACAGAGGCCTGAAAAGCCGCAGGCCACGGCGGCAAGCATAAAGGAGATGACGATGCCCGGCCCGGCGTTCTGGGCCGCCGCCTGCCCGGTGAGGACGAATATGCCCGCCCCTACTATGACGCCGATGCCCAGGAGGACAAGGCTCACCGGACCTATCGAACGCCTCAGGCCGTGCTCCTCGTCAAGGGCCTCCTCCTGGATCGACTCCAGGGACTTCTTAAGAAGCAATCTCTTCATCCGGCACTTTTTGGGGTGAAAGCCTTTTTAAAAAAAACCGTCCCCTTCCGGGCGGACCCAAAACAGGGACGCACTATTATAGCTTAAGCGCCAGGGAAGGGAAAAGCCGAAAAACGGCAGGGCCGCAAAGCAAGTCGCGCGCGCAGGCAATGCAAACACCCGGCGTTGCCGGCTTCCGGAAAGTACAGGATTTTTCCGTGGGAGCTGGAATTCAGCCTGTCAGAGGTCCGCGATCCTTGCGATCTTTTGCCGCTCCCTCATCATCTCGACCATGACCTCCCGCATCAGGCCGCAGGCCTCGATGACCTTCGGATTGGCGATGCTGTAATAGACGTTGACGCCCTCTCTTCTTGTCTTTAAAATCCCCTTGTGGCGCATCATCGCCAGATGTTGGGAGACATTCGCCTTTGGCACGCCCAGGATATCGACAAGCTCCGTGACGCTTTTTTCCCCGGCCTTGAGGGCGTTGATTATCTCGAGCCTCTTTGGGCTCGCGATGGTTTTGCAGATCTCGGCCTGGATCTCGAAGATCGTTTTGTTATTATTTTTCTGCATTCGCTATATTTTTATTTAATGCCGGTGTTTTGTCAAGAGGTTTCGAATTCCATCAGTTTATTTCAAAGGCGCCTCTTATGTGCTCCAGCCCGCCGGGGCCTATGGCGATCACATCGAACCGGACCGGCCGCTCCGGCTTCTCAATGGTCATGTAGCCCAGGGCCGCCTCCGTGATCTTTCGCTGTTTTTTAAGACCGACGGCCTCCTGCGGCGCGCCGAAGAGGGCAGAGCTTCTGGCCTTTACCTCTATGAAGACAAGCCAGGGGCCGTCCTCCGCTATAATGTCTATTTCCGCCCTGCGCGTGCGGAAATTCCGGCGCAGTATCCTGTAGCCCTTTTTTTCCAGATATTTTACGGCCAGTCGCTCAGAACTCCGGCCAAGGCGCGCTTTTTCCAGCAAAACTCCCTTCAAGCCTCCTCAGAAGTGTGGGAATCGCCTCAATGTCCTTGATGTCCTTCTGGCACAATATCCTGATGGTATCGCGGAAAGGGCGGAACTCCTCGAAATACCCCTTGAAGCTCTCCTCCAGGGCCCTGGTCATCTGGTCGCCCCTTTCATCCCAGTCCAGCATAAGGACTATTTTATCGTATCTGCCTATTATCTCCTCGGAGAAATCATAAAGGTTCTGTCCCCTGTGCAGGGTGATTATCTCGCCTTCGAAGCCCAGGGACTGGAGCGCCGCGGCGTCCTTTCTGCCCTCGACTATTATCGGGACTTTCCTGTTTATCTCGACAAGGCCGTCCAGCACTTCACGGAGCCTTTCGGCCCTTTCCGCGTCGTCCGGGGCGATGAGGACGCGTATCTGGCCGTCCTTCCTTGCCGCCCTGCGGTCTTTCCCTTTGCCGTTTTCCCTTCTAGCGCTCATGGTGACCATAGGGCCTGATTTTGAGACGGGCCCTACTGATTATAACCTTAATTGTTACCCCGCGGCCTGCGCCGGGGGTGATTCATTCCAACCCTCCCGCTTTCCCCCCTTACTCCATGGCGACGAAGGTCTCCGTCCTTGTGAGCCCCCTCACCTTTCTCACCCTTTTCAGTATCTTGTTGAATATTTCGTTCGTGTCCTTGGCCTCGATAGTCGCGACCAGATCATACTGGCCGGTGATCACGTCCGCGTCCCTGATGCCTCCGATTCCCCTCAAGGTGTCGCGGATGCTCCGTTCCTTGCCTGGAATGACATTGGCCAGCAGATAGACCCTGCTCATGATGGGAGTCCTCCTTTTTTGCTTGGGACCTGTCTCGGAATCGCTGATTTCCCCTCTCTTTCGTTTCGGGATCAATTTTGAGACAGGTCCTACGGCGCGGCGACTTTTTTGGGCGCGGCGGCCCCGTGCTTTTTCATCCCGGCTTTTTTGTTTTTGCCAGCGGGCGCTTCCTGCTTTTCAAGGCTCCGCTTGAGGGCCTCCATAAGGCTTACCACCTTGGGTCCGGCCGGCCCGGGCGGGGCGACCTTGATTTCACGGCCTTCTATCTTTGCGTTTATAAGGCCCATCAGGGATTCCCGGTAGGTGTCCTTGTACTCTTCGGGGGCGAACTTCCGGGAAAATCTGTTTATAAGCTCCCTTGCCAGCGAAAGCTCCTCCCTGGAGGGTTTTACGGCGGGGCCGGGCAGATTCAGCTCCGACGGGGCAGTCACTTCGTCATGGTAGAGCAGCGTATTGAGGAGCAGGGCGTTTTCCCGGACCCCGAGTATGGCCAGGTGCTGTCTCTGTTTCAGCGTGACCCGCGCGAGCGCCGCCTTTCCGGTCTCCCTTATCGCCGCCGCCAGCAGCGCGTAAGGTCTTTCGCTGCCCTCCTCCGGTTCGAGGTAATAGGCCTTGTCGAAGTAAATCGGGGCCACCTGGTCCCGGTCGATGAAACACTCCACGTTTATGGCCTTCGAGGCGAACTGCGGAAGACTCCGGAAATCCTCCTCCGAAAGGACCACGAACTTCCTTTTCCGGTATTCATAGCCGCGCACGATCTCTTCCAGCGGCAGGTCCCGGTTGTCCCGGGGACAGTGCCTCCTGTATTCGATTGGCGAGTTGTCGGCCTTGTGCAGAAGCCTGAAGGAGATTTCCTTCCTCTGGATGGCGGGATAGAGTCTGACCCCAATGCTGATGAGGGCAAAACTGATGCTCCCGTTCCATATGGCCTTCATATAGCCAAACACTATCATCAAAAAATATGACGGTCAAATGGCCCCGGCCCACAGGGAAATCGGAGGATTTGCACGCGGCGGCTTTTTTTGTATATACTATGCCGACCGATTTTTTCCGTGAGATTTCGCAATCTCGAAACTTTATCCTTTTGAGGTTTCTTTAAAGGAGGAAGCGAGGCTGAATACAAAATAACCAGATAATCTAAAAATATAAGCATTGATGATTTGCAGATTAGATTTTTTTATTTGATTCTGATTTAGTTGGTATATTACGCTTAAACTCGCTTCTCTTTTATGAAAATACTGTGAATAAGGAGGACCTCATGAAGAAGTACGAGACGCCGCTTCTTGACGAGCTTGAAAAAGGCCCGTGGCCCAGCTTTGTCAAGGAAATTAAGACAGCGGCAAAGAAGACCGAGGCGGCCAACGATGAGTTGGGCCAACTTGAAAAGTCCTACAGGGACAAGAAAGGTTACTGGAAGCACGGCGGGATAGTGGGTGTTCTTGGTTATGGCGGCGGCGTTATCGGAAGGTATTCCTCCCTCCCGAATGAATTCCCGGGCGTTGCCCATTTCCACACGGTAAGAATCAACCAGCCCAGCGGCCTGTTTTACAATACCAAGGATTTAAGGGTGATCCTGGATCTCTGGGACGAATACGGCAGCGGACTGACCAACATGCACGGTTCCACGGGCGACATGGTCATGCTCGGCTGCAGGACCGAGGCCCTTGAGCCGTTTTTCGCGGAAGTTTCCTCCCGCGGATGGGACCTGGGCGGTTCCGGCTCCGCTCTGAGGACGCCGGCCTGCTGCCTCGGCAAGGCCAGGTGCGAGTGGGCCAACATAGATACGATGGACATCTGCCACGACCTTACGCACACTTATCAGGACTACCTCCACAGGCCGGCGTGGCCTTACAAGTTCAAGTTCAAGGTCGCCGGTTGCGCCGTGGACTGCGTTGCCTCGATAGCCCGCGCCGACTGCTCCATAATAGGCACCTGGAAGGGCAACATAGCGGTTGATCAGGCTGCCGTGCAGGATTACGCCAAGGGCGGGATGGACATCAAGGCCGAGATCGTGGACATGTGCCCCACCGGCTGCATGAGCTACGACGGGAAGAACCTGAGCATCGACGACGCCAACTGCAGCCGCTGCATGCACTGCATCTCGAAGATGACCAAGGCCCTCAAGGGCACCGGCGAGAAGGGCGCGACCATACTTATCGGTTCAAAGGCCCCGATCGTCGTCGGATCGCTTCTGTCCTGGGTCATCGTGCCGTTCATGAAGATGGAGGCCCCGTACACCGAGCTGAAGGAGTTCTCCGAGAAGATATGGGAGTGGTGGGACGACAACGCCAAACCCAGGGAAAGGACGGGCGAGCTGATCGAATCGAAGGGAATGAGGAGCTTCCTCGAGGCGATCGAGGTGGACCCGCAGCCCCAGCAGGTATATGAGCCGAGGAAAGACCCGTTCTTCTTCTGGAAGGATGAGGATCTGGCCTAAGCGGACTAAAGACGGATACGAACGCAATAGCAAGATAAATCTCGAAGGAGGATCAGATAATGGCTTGGCTAACCGAGCAAGAGGCAAAGGCGAAGAGGAAGACCGATATCGGTCCGCCCCACTACAGCAAGATGCTGCCGCCCGTGATAGCGAAGAATTACGGCAAATGGAAATATCATGAGGTCTTTACCCCGGGCACGATGGTCCACGTGGCCGAATCCGGCGACAAGGTCTACACCGTCAGGGTGGCCTCTCCCAGGATACTCGCCACGGACAACATCCGCACCATGCTTGACATAGCCGACAAGTACTGCGACGGCTATATCCGCTGGACGACCCGCAACAACGTGGAGTTCATGACAACCAACGAAGCCAATGTGCCCCTGATAAAGAAGGCGGCCGAGGATGCCGGCTATCCGGCGGGCGGCATAGGGGCCGGACTCACCAATATAGTCCACACGCAGGGCTGGGTGCACTGCCACAGCGCCTGCACGGACGCCTCCGGGCTTGTGAAGGCCATCTCGGACGAGCTGTTCGATTATTTCGCCGAGAAGAGGCTTCCGGCAAAGACCAGGTTCGCGCTCGCCTGCTGCGTCAACATGTGCGGCGCGGTGCACTGTTCGGACCTCGCGGTCGTTGCCATTCACAGGAAGGTGCCTGTAATCGACCATGATAATGTAAAGAACATGTGCGAGATACCGACCACCGTTTCCGCTTGTCCGACCAGGGCTATCAGCCCCGATCCGGCCAAGAAGAGCATAAAGATCAACCCGGACAAGTGCATGTACTGCGGCAACTGCTTCACGGTCTGCCCGCCGATCAACATCCACAATCCAGAGCAGGACGGCGTGGCCATCGTCGTGGGCGGCAAGGTGGGCAGCCTGAGGAAAGGCCCTTCCTTCTCCAAACTGGCAATCCCATACATAAAGAACAATCCGCCCAGGTGGCCCGAGGTCGTCGAGGCCGTCAAGAACATCCTCGAAACCTACGCCAAAGGCGCAAGGAAGCACGAGAGGATGGGCGAGTGGATTGACAGGATCGGATGGGAAGGTTTCTTCAGGGAGACCGGCATACCGTTTACCCATCAGCACATAGACGACTTCACTTTCATGAGAGACACTATGAGGACGTCGGCCGCGTTTAAGTGGTAAAATGAATGGAAGGCGGGCGCGCTGTCGCGCGTCCGCCCTTTCGGGCGTTCCGCCCGGGCCGTAGTTCCGGCGGGGCGGAAGGCAGGTACAGACGGCGGGGTATCTGGTAAAACCTTAAGAGCGCTGGAGGAAGCATGGAACAGGAAGAACTTAAAAACAAGATATATGACTACGTAATGGCTGCCAAGGGCAAGAAGAAGCTGAAGGAGAAGGACATAATAAAGGGAGTTACCGCCTCGACGGGCGAGGCCGCGGACGTTGTCAAGAAGGCCATGAGGGAGATGATAGACGTCGGCCGGCTTATGTACTCTTATGGCGGCGGTTCCAGTTCCGTGGAGATCCCCTCTGAGGAGTACCTCAGGGAAAAGGGGATGATCAAGTAAGGACCCGGAACGGGGGTCGTCAGGGAATTATCAATTAATTCAAGAATCAGGCTGAATACATTTCCAAGGGTAGTCGTGGCCGGGCTGAAGGGCGGTTCCGGCAAGACTACCCTTAGTCTTGGTCTGCTGGGCGCCTTCAGACAGCGGGGTTTGAGGCCCCTGGCCTTCAAGAAGGGCCCCGATTACATAGACGCGGCATGGCTGGCTGCGGCGTCGGGCGCGCCATGTTATAACCTCGATCCCTTCCTGATCGGCGAAGAAAATATTCTGCCTTCCTTTACCTGCCGCGCGGCGGGCGCGGATATCTCCCTTATCGAGGGCAACAGGGGAATATTCGACGGCATGGACCTTCAGGGCTCCCAGAGCACGGCCAGGCTTTCAAAAATGCTCGCGGCCCCCGTTGTTCTGGTGATGGACGTCTCCAAGATGACCCGGACGGCCGCGGCGCTCGTGCTGGGCATAATGAAATTCGATCCCTCGCTCGCGCTGGGCGGCGTGGTTTTAAACCGTGTGGCGGGCGCCCGGCACGAGGCGATGCTCAGGGATGCGATCAAGACCTATACGGGTGTAACCGTGCTGGGAGCAATCCCGGCAATCCGGGGCCGCGGAGGCGCCGGCATGCTGTCGGAGAGGCACATGGGGCTCATGGCCTATCAGGAACACCCGGAGGCGCGGGGGGCCGTGGACGAGGCCGCCGGGCTGATTGCGAAATGCGTTGACGTGGAGGGTGTCCTCGGGGTCGCCAGGCAGGCGGCAGGGATCGGGGGGGCCTTGCCATCGGCAAAATGTTTGCCGCCGGCAAAACGGCGGCGGGCAAAGGAAAAAATTAAAAAGGGGGTCGCGGGCGGGGGGGTGGTGATCGGCGTCCTGCGGGACGAGGCGTTCCAGTTCTATTATCCCGAAAACCTGGAGGCCCTGGAGGCCCTTGGCGCGAGGCTCGCGGTCTTCAGTCCCCTTTCGGGAGATCGGGGAGGGCTGGGCTCATTGCCGGACGTGGACGCGCTTTACATAGGCGGCGGCTTCCCGGAGACCCACGCGGCGGCGCTTTCGTCAAACGAGGCCTTTTTGCGCGCCCTCAAGGCGAGGGTTGAGCAGGGCCTGCCGGTTTACGCCGAATGCGGGGGGCTTATGTACCTGGCCTCCCACATGGAGTTGGACGGCAGTAAGCTTCCGATGACCGGGATATTGCCCTTTTCCATAACGCTTGAGAAAAAGCCGGTGGCCCATGGCTATAGCATCGCCAGGGTATGCTCCGATAATGCATTCTACCCGGCAGGCACCGTCATCAGGGGGCATGAGTTTCATTATTCGAGGCTGACGCGGCTGGGAGATGCCGGCCCCGACGCCCCGGGCGTCAGATTCGCGCTCAAGATGGAACGGGGCACGGGGATTGAAGACGGAATGGACGGCCTGGTCTATAAAAACGTCTTTGCCACATATACGCATACGCATGCCCTGGGTACCCCGGAATGGGCGCGCGGCATGCTCGCGGCCGCAAAAAATTTCAGGAAGAAAGGTGCATCAGCCGCTCGATCCTGACCAGCCCCTTCAAGGCCGTTCCTATGCCCAGCAGCCGTCCCCGCGCATCTTTTATTCTTACGGGTCCGGAGAGGGCAGTATCCGTCCTGAACGGGGCCCCGTTCAGGGCCCTTTGCTGATTTTCCGCGCCGGTCCTCAACTCTTCCATAAAAAACGCCAGCGCCTGATCGATCTCAAGCGACGCGGCCGCATCGGTGTTGATGCCGGCTCCCTCAGGGTTCAGGGAGTCCTCCGCGCGGAAAGGGCCGATCGCCGTCCTTCTGAGCCCGGTTATATGCGCATAGGTGCCGGCCCTGATGCCGATGTCGTCCGCGAGAGCCCTGATATAAGTGCCCTTCGAACATGCGATGAGCAGCCTTGCGAAGGGCGGATTGTAATCCAGCAGTTCGAGTTCGCTCACATGGACTTCCCTCTTCTCGCGCGCGACTTCAACGCCCTGCCTGGCAAGCCTGTAAAGCGGCTTGCCGGAAATCTTGAGCGCGGAGTACATCGGCGGCATCTGCATGATCTTCCCCCTGAAGTCCGGAAGCGCTTCCAGGATGCCCTTTGCATCGCCGTGGACCGGCCCCGTCGCGGTGACGGCCCCCTCGGAGTCAAAGGTGCCTGTGCGCTCGCCCAGCTTTATGACGGCAAGATATTTTTTTGGCAGATCGGTCAGGAAGCGGACGACCTTGGTGGCCTCTCCCGTGCAGACGATCAGAAGACCGGTCGCAATGGGATCGAGCGTGCCCGTGTGGCCGGCTTTTTTGACCCCGAGGCGCCTTTTAACGAGGCTGACCGTCTCATGCGAGCTAAGCCCGGCGGGCTTGTCTATCAGTATGACCTTATCCATTGGAACAATTATTTTACACGAGCAGGGCGGGATTTTGCGATGGATGGGCGCCGGGACATTGCCCGGGGGCGGGCGCGAACGGGAGAAAAAAACATTATCAATAATATATAATCAGACATATGCGCCCCCCAGCCTTGCTGAAATACTGGTTGCCCGTGTTTGCCGTGATGGGATTCATATACTGGATGTCCACCAGCGTGTTTACTTCGGCCATGACCTTTGCCCTCATCAGGTCCGTCGTCGATTTTTTCCACCCTTTCACCTCGGGCCGCGAGCTGCGCCGCCTCAATGACGCCGTGCGGAAATCCGCTCACGTGTTTGAATATTTCATCCTCGGGCTCATGCTCTTCCGCGCCTTCAGGGGCGGCGGCAAAAAGGGGCTTTTCAGGTGCGCGGTTTTCTCCGTCCTGGCGGTTGCGTTTTACGCCTTCACGGACGAGTTCCATCAGCTCTTCGTCCCCGGCAGGGGCGGCGGAGAAATCATGGATGTCGGAATCGATACCATGGGCGGCGTGCTGGCCCAGATTGTAAGCGTTCTCAGACTGAGGTAATCGTTTTTTTGCTTTTTCAGTTTCCGGCGGAGGGCAGTTCCTGATCGAAAAGAATTCTTTTGGCCCCGATAAGCCGTTTCATGAAGTATGGCGTTTCCAGGCGTCCGACCCGCACCCCGCACCCGGATGAGGCATATATGAACAGGTGTTTCCCGATATATATGCCCACGTGCGACGGAAACGATGCGTAGGTCCTGAAGAACAGGAGATCGCCCACGGTCAGGTCCGCCATGCTGACCGGAACTCCTTCCCTGTATTGCTGTCTCGCCGTGCGGGGCAGATGGATACCCAGCAGATTGTAGACTTTTTGTACGAATGCCGAGCAGTCTATGCCGTAAAAGCTGGTCCCGCCGAAGCGGTACGGCACGTTCAGCATCGCCTTTGCAAACAGCAGCAGCCTGTCCCTGACGCTGAGAGCGGCCACGGCCTCCGAGTCCCGAAGCTCCTTTATGTTCTTCTTGATCCGTATTACCGACGTCTGCGGGATGTCCGGCGCGGTCTCAGTGAGCCGGATCTTTGTCCCCGGCCGGAGATCGCTTGGGTCCATCTCGTTTATATCCTCCAGCCTCGACGTCTTGAGCTGGAATTTTTCGGCTATCGTCCAGAAAGTGTCTCCCGGCCTGACGGTGTAAATCCCGGATATTTCGCGCCTTGCGGACTCTACCCTGACGATCAGCATCTCTCCGGGCCGAAGCAGGGTCTTTTTCGACCTGAAATGGTTCAGCTTTCTGAGCCGGCTTACCGTCGTGCCATAATGCCCGGCAATGCAATACAGTGTCTCGCCCCTTTTAACCCTGTGGCATACGTCTTTCCGGTCCCGGACAGAGGGGCGGGCAAACCCTTCGCCACGTTCGGACTCGCGGACCATGCTGTTGACGATTGCCGCTCTTATCGCGCTTGAGAGGCCGGAATTTACCACCCCGTTACGGGACGCGACAGCCTTCAAGCCAGGCACATCCGATATCCGGGCGACCGTATCAAGACTGGTCTTGTCAGGGCTGGTCTTAGCGAGGCTGGCCTCCGGGGCATCGTTGATAACGTCTTTTAATTTGTCGGTCTTGTCAAGACTGGTCTTAGCGGGGCTGGCCTCGGGCGCATCGGCGGTGCGGGAAGCGCCCCTGCCGTTAATAAGCGCCTTGCGCCTGCGGAGCTCCGCGGTCCTGTGCCTGTGGAGGCGTGTTATCCTATGCCGGTGGAGATGCGCGATCCTGTGCCCGCGGCGTGCGATCCGCAGCCTCTCTCCGGGTTTCAGCCTGCGTGAGGAAAGGCCGTTTTCCCGCTCAATGAGCCTGACGCTTGTTTTATACCTTCCGGCTATGCTCCAGAGT
>JAJYGJ010000195.1 GCA_021790695.1 Nitrospirota bacterium
GTTGGTGGCGATCAAAATCGGGCGGGGAATCCGCGTGAAATATAATCATTGAAAAAATTGGATTCCCGCCTTCGCGGGGATGACGATGGGGTTGTCCCCCCTTTTTTTCATACAGAGAAGTGCCGCGTTTCAAATATGGACTGCCTCATCGGGAATAACTCGTTTTAGTTCAGGCCCGGTGTCTTCTCCCGGCACAAGATCAACCTTCCTTTTTATCAGGTCGGAGATATGATTTTCCGCTGCGGTGAGGTCGAAGGGGCTGACAAACGCCGCTTGAAAACCGAAACCATGCCGGCCGATCGGTTTCCCGCGGGGCGGCGGGATTGAGCGGCTATTTTTACCTCCCGGCCTCTTTGCTGAAGCGGCCGAAGCGGCGCGCAAGAGTCGGCATTACGAGCAGGTTGAGGAGGGTGGAGGTCACGAGGCCGCCAAGGATTATCTGGGCCATCGGGCCTTCTATTTCCCGGCCGGGCGCGCCGCTTCCCAGGGCTAGCGGCAGAAGGCCCAGGGCCGTCACCGACGCCGTCATGAGTATGGGGCCAAGGCGCTCCTTTGCGCCCCGCACCGCGGTCTCAAGGCCCCAGTCCAGGGCCTCGACCCTTACAAGGTGCTCGTAATGCGAGATGAGCATGACCGAATTCCTGAGCGTGATGCCGAAGATCGTGACGAAGCCCACCAGCGAGCCTATGGACAATAATCCCCCCGTGGCGAGGGCCATGAAAACACCCCCCGAAAGGGCGAACGGCAGGTTAAGGAGAATCAAGAGGAGGTTCCTGTGATTTTCCGTCACGACCGAAAGGAGAAGGATTATGCCGAAGGCGGCGATCGCGGAGTGCACCAGCAGGTCCCTTGTCGTTTTCGCCTGCTCTTTCGCCGTGCCCGCGAAGCCGAAATAAGCGCCCGGCGGCAGGATGACGTTTGAGGCCAAAGCCTTTTCGGCCCTGGCCGCGAAGGCGCTGACGCTCCCCTTCACGTAGCATGTTATAGTTTGGACCCTCCGCCCTCCGTCGTGCAGGATGGCGAAACGGGCCGGGGTCTCGTGCAGACCGGCAAGCTGTCCCAGGCTGACGTAAGTGCCCGCGGAATTCCTGACCGGGAGCCTTCCGATATCCGTTATGCTTTTCCTCTTGCCGGGGGCGAGGATGACCGATACGTCAAAAGTCCTGTTTCCCTCGACTACCTGCCCGACGGTTTTTCCCGCGAAGGCCGTATCCATGTCTTCCAGCACCTGCACGGGCTCCAACCCCCAGCGCCGGAGGGCCGGCTTCCTGAGCGTTGCCAGAAGCTCCGGCGAGTTCGGGGGGGCTTGGAGTTTTAGGGACGCCAGGCCGGGGACCCCGCTCAATACCCGGGCCGATTCGAGGGCTTTTTGATCGAGGACATTCAGGTCATTGCCGTAGATATTGACGACGAACGGGGCCCTGTAGCCCGATATGGTCTCGTCTATCCTTTCGGTGAGGAAGGTGTCGATCTCGGTGTGGACGCCGGGCAGTTCCCCCGCAATGTCTCCGATCTGTTTTTTTGCGCGCTCAAACTGCCTTTTATCGAGCGGCCTCAGGGCGAGCCCGAATTCGCTTGCGTTTGTGCCCCTGGCCTCCTCGCCCGCCTCGGCCCTGCCCGCGTGCTGGGAGACGGATTCCACATAGGGCAGCCGCAAAAGCCCGCCGGCCAGGCGTTTGCCCATCCGGAGGGTCTCCGGCAGGGAGGTCCCGGGCGCTGCCGATACATGGACAATCACACTGCCCTCGATAAATTTGGGCAGGAACTCTCCGCGAAGAAACGGCACGGCCGCGGCCGCAACGGCCATGAAGACCGCGGCCGAGGCAATGACCGCCTTCGGATGTCTCTCTACGGAATATATGATCTTCTCATACCGGTCTTTTGTCCAGCGCATAACGGGAGGGTCGGCCTCCCGGAGTTCTTTTTTACCCAGCATGATGAGCGAGAGGGCCGGGGTCACGGTAAGCGCCACGGCAAGGGAAGATAGGATGGAAAGGATATAGGCGAGCCCGAGGGGGGAGAAGAGTTTGCCCGCCAGCCCCGACATGGTGAGCACCGGGATGAAGACCAGCACGACGGCAAAAGTCGCATAGACGACCGCGCTTCTGACTTCGACGCTGGCGTCGTAGACCACCCGGAGCGCTTTTTTTCGGCGCGGCCCCGGGAGTTCCCTGTTTTCCCTCAAACGCCTGAATATATTTTCGACGTCTATTATGGCGTCGTCCACGACCTCGCCTATCGCGATGGCGAGCCCGCCTATGGTCATCGTGTTCAGGCTCAGGCCCATCTTCTCCATTATCGTGACCGCCGACAGAAGCGACAGCGGTATCGCCGCGCAGGAGATGGCCGCTGTGCGAAGATTGAAGAGATAAAGAAAGAGCACTATGACGACGAGCAGCGCGCCCAGGAGAAGCGATCTGTTTATGTTATGAAGCGCGGTCCGGATGAAATCGGCGGCCCGGAAGAGATCGGGATAGATCGTTATCGCCTGGCGGGAGAGCGCGGGGCGAAGCTCCGAGATCGCCTTTTCAATACCCCTTGTAACCTCCAGCGTGTTTGCGCCGTATTGAGCTGAGACCTTCAGGACGACGCCGGGTTTCCCGTTTATAAGCCCCCCGCCTATCGGGGGAGCGGGCGCGGCCAGCACGTCCGCCACGTCACCCAGCGTAACGCTTGTCCCGTCCTCATACCGTAAAACCGTTCCGGCAAGCTCTTTTGCCGTCAGCGACTGGCCGGTGGCCGCTATGGGTATCCGCTGGTTCGGCCCCTCTATGAAGCCGGCCCCTTTGAGGCCCGTGGCCTTCCGAGCGGCGCGCACGACGTCTTCCATGGAAAGGCTGTATTTGACAAGGCGCTCCGGCAGCACCTGTATCTGGAACTGCTTTTCCTGCCCTCCCCATAGCGCCACTTTAGCCACCCCGGGGACGGCAAGGAGGGCCGGTTTTACCGTCCATTCGGCGATGGTCCGAAGCTGCATCGGGGTCAGCCGGCTGGAGGCAAGCCCCATCTCGAGCACGTCGCCGGTGGATGAGATAAGCGGGGTCATAACCGGCGTGGCGCCGCGGGGCAACTGGCCGGCCAGCGCCGTGAGGCGCTCGGCCACTTTCTGTCTTGCCAGGTAGATGTTGATGCCGCTTTTGAATTTGATCTTGACTACCGACAACCCCTGGATCGACTTTGACATCATGGAGGATATGCCGCCCACGCCGCCCACGGCGAATTCAACCGGGCGGGTGATCAGTTCTTCGACCTGTCCGGGCGTGAG
>JAJYGJ010000053.1 GCA_021790695.1 Nitrospirota bacterium
CCCGATTTTATCCGGTAGATATTCATACGGTAGATCTTGAGAGGTCCGCGCCCGTCTTGCCCTTTGCCGCGGCCTGGGCCGCGGCCAGTTTGGCTATGGGGATCCTGTATGGGGAGCAGCTCACGTAATTGAGGCCAATCCTGTGGCAAAACTCCACCGAACGGGGCTCTCCGCCGTGCTCGCCGCAGATGCCCATTTTCATGTCTTTCTTCGTCTTCCTGCCTTTTTCGACCGCGAGCTGCATGAGCTTGCCCACGCCGCCCTGGTCTATCGTGATGAAGGGATCGTCCTCCAGGATGCCCTTTTCCACATAGGCGGGCAGAAACCTGCCGGCATCGTCCCTGGAAAGGCCGAATGTCGTTTGCGTAAGGTCGTTGGTGCCGAAGGAAAAGAAGTCTGCCTCGCCGGCGATCTCATCGGCCGTAACGGCCGCCCTGGCCACCTCTATCATGGTGCCGACGGAATAAGCGACTTTGGTCTTCAATTGCTTCTGCACCTCTTCGGCTACCCGGATGGTCATGCGCCTCAGCATCTTAAGCTCGTTTACATGCCCCACAAGGGGTATCATTATCTCGGGAGAGACCTTGACCTTCTCTTTTTTAAGCTCGCAGGCGGCCTCCATGACGGCCCTCACCTGCATCTCGTAAATCTCCGGATAGGTGATGCCGAGGCGGCATCCCCTGTGCCCGAGCATGGGGTTGAACTCGTGAAGGGCCTTGTTCCTGGTCTTCAGTCTTTCAAAGGGCACGCCCATCTCCCCGGCCAGTTCGGTCAGTTCTTCGTCGGTATGGGGCAGGAACTCATGAAGCGGCGGGTCCAGAAGCCTGATAGTCACCGGGAGGCCCTTCATCTCCCTGAATATGCCCTTAAAATCCCCTTTCTGCATGGGCAGGAGCTTTGCCAGCGCCTTTTGCCTGCCTGCGGTGTCGTCCGCGAGTATCATCTCCCTTACGGCCTTGATCCTGTCGGCCTCGAAGAACATGTGCTCGGTCCTGCACAGGCCGATGCCCTCGGCGCCGAAGCCCATAGCGGTCGCGGCATCCTTCGGGGTGTCGGCGTTCGCCCAGACGCCCATCTTCCTCGCCTCATCGGCCCACTTCATGATCGTCGCGAAATCCTTCGTCATCTCCGGCTGCACAAGCGGCGCCTCGCCCAGCATGACTTCGCCCGTGGTGCCGTTCAGGGTTATGAAGTCGCCTTCCCTTACGGTCGCCGCGCCCACGGTGAAGAATTTCATCTGAACGTCTATATCGAGTGCGCCGGCGCCCGCCACACAGCATTTGCCCATCCCACGGGCCACGACCGCCGCGTGGGAGGTCATCCCGCCCCTCGCCGTGAGTATGCCCTGGGCGGCGTTCATGCCCCCTATGTCCTCCGGCGAAGTCTCCGGCCTCACCAGTATGACCTTCTCCGCCTTCGCGGCCCATTTCTCGGCCTCATCCGCGGTGAAGACCACTTTGCCGATGGCCGCGCCCGGAGAGGCGGGGAGCCCCTTCGTAAGCACGCTCACCTTCGCCTTCGGGTCCACCATCGGGTGCAGAAGCTGATCCAGTTGCATCGGGTCGATCCTCAAAAGGGCCGTCTTTTTATCGATCTGCTTTTCCTTTACCAGGTCGATGGCTATCTTCAGGGCGGCCTTCGCCGTCCTCTTGCCGACCCTGGTCTGCAACATGTAGAGCCTGCCGTCCTGGACGGTGAACTCCAGGTCCAGCATGTCCCTGTAATGTTTCTCGAGTTTGTTGTATATGCCGTTTAAGTCCTTGTAGGCCGCGGGCAGCCTGCGCTTAAGCTCGTCTATATGGAGCGGCGTGCGTATGCCCGCCACCACGTCCTCGCCTTGGGCGTTGATGAGGCATTCCGCGAAGAAGCGCCTCTCGCCGGTCGAAGGGTCGCGAGTAAACCCGACGCCGGTGCCCGAGTTGTCACCCATGTTTCCAAATACCATGGCCTGGACGTTGCAGGCGGTGCCCAGGTTGTCGGGTATGTCGTTGAGCTTCCTGTATTTTATCGCCCGCTCCCCGAACCAGGAGCCGAAAACGGCGTTTATGGCCATCTTTAACTGCTCGTACGGGTCTTCGGGGAAGCCGGAGCCGGTCTCTTTCTTGTATATTTCCTTATAGGTCTCGACAAGTCCCTTCAAGTTTCCGGCCGTGAGGTCGGTATCCTGGCTGAATCCCCTGCTTTTTTTCATCTCGTCTAGGGCGTCCTCGAACTCCTTCTTGCTTATGCCCATGACAATGCTGCCGAACATGCCTATGAACCGCCTGTAAGCGTCGTATGCGAACCTCTCGTTTCCAGTCTTTCGGATGATCGCCTGAAGTGTGTCGCGGTTAAGGCCAAGGTTCAAAACGGTGTCCATCATGCCGGGCATGGAGAATTTGGCCCCTGAACGCACCGAGACAAGCAGGGGGTTTTGGGCGTCGCCGAATTTCATCCCCATCGCCTTTTCGACCTTCACGAGGTTTTTGAGCGCCTCTTCCCACATGCCCGCGGGATAGCGCTTGCCGCCTTCGAAAAATGCATTGCAGGCCTCTGTCGTGATCGTAAAACCGGCCGGCACCGGAAGCCCCAGCCTGCTCATCTCCGCAAGCCCGGCCCCTTTGCCGCCCAGAAGGGCCTTCATCTCGCCCTTGCCGTCGGCCTTGCCCATTCCAAAGAAATAAACCCATTTCTTCCCGGCCGGGGTCGTGCCGTCGGTTTTTTTTGCTTTTTTTACAGGGACTTTCCCAGCCTTTGACGCTATTGCCATCTAAAATCCCTCCAGAATTTAAATTAGAATTGCCCGGAATTTCATAAGTGTAACCTATAAGGCCGCGATTTTCAAGCCGAACCTTCAATCGAACCTTTATTCAGTAGTGTCTCAGTTCGGTTAATCCACGGGCAGATATTATTCCGGGGCGTTGGTATCTGCCCGCCCCTTTCATTCCGGTCGCCCCTGCCCCAAAAAGCCTGCGGGCTTTTTGGGGACCCCTTTGGCGGTTCCGGACGTATCCCTCCCGCCAAGGCGGGATTGAATCGTCTTCAGGGCGAAGCGCAAAGGGCTCGGCAGGATGCGGCGCTGCGTATCCGTCCTTGCTCCCTTCTTCAAGGGACAGCCAATATTATCCGGGGGCGTTTGTATCCGCCCGCTCTTATGTGATGAGGGGCAGCCCATACCTGCCTGTTTCATGAGTGAGGGGAAAGGCCGACGGACGAGAGACGGCGCGTCCGAAAAAACCGGGGTGATCGCTCTTTAAAACGTTTAAATGGATCTTTTGAGTTACGCCCGGAACGGCCGCCCCCGAATGAATAGGGCAGGCAGGTAAATGGGCTCTGGGAACAAGCGGATACCGGCACGGCCCCCACCCTTTGTTTTTACTTTATTTTCGCCCCGGGTTTGATATCCCTGTCGGCCGTAAGGACGGAAAGGGTGCCGTCGGCGTCGGTCGCGGCAAGTAGCATACCCCTTGATTCGAGCCCCATAAGCCTTGCGGGTTTCAGATTGGCCACTATTATGACCGTCTTTCCCTCAAGCTCTTCCGGGCTGTATTTTTTCCCTATGCCCGCGATTACCTGCCTCGGCGCTTCCTCTCCCAGGTCCACTTCGAGCCGGAGGAGCTTGTTTGAGCCTTTTACAGCCTCCGCCCTTAAAACTTTGCCTGCCTTAAGCTCGGTTTTTGCGAAGTCTTCCATGCCGATAAGGTTTCCATTGTCGCTTTTTTGCGTCTCCGCAACTTCGTTTGCCTTCGCCTCCTGCATCTTCAGGGTCTCCTTCTTTATCTCTACTTTTTCGGTCGATGTTATTTTTTCGGTAATAGTCACGATCCTAGGGAAGAGCGCGCCCCCTTTTTTCACTTTCAAACCCGCAATCGGATAGCCTCCCCATTCGAAGTGTCCGGGGTTTTTCCGGATGTCTTCCTCTACTTTTTCTTCCATTCCCAGTTGCCTCCATATCTCCCGGGCCGAAGAGGGCATTATGGGATAGACATATATAGCAATCACCCTCAGGGATTCGGCAAAGGTATAGAGAAGGTTTGATAAGGTATCCCCGTCCTTTTCTTTCCATGGGGCCGAGTCTTCTATGCATTTATTGACCCGTCTGACCGCGATTTCCCATAGTTGGCTGAGGGCGGCATAAAAGTTCATCTCCCCGATATGTCTTTCATATGTCCGGTCTTCTTCCAGGGACAAAAAGCCGTCTTGCACGTCCCCCTCCAACACCAGTTCATGAGCGGTCCCATCGATTTCTTTATACTGTTTGCGTCTGAATTTCGTTGTCAACGGACCGGGTATTACGCCGCCCCTGTATTTCTCTATCATGGTAAGCGTCCTTGAAAGAAGGTTTCCAAGGTCGTTCGCAAGGTCGGTATTGAAGCGGTTTATGAACGCCGATTTGGAAAAATCGCCATCATGGCCGAAAGGTATCTCCCTCATGAGGAAGTACCTGAAGGCGTCCGCCCCGTATTCCCCGCAGATTTCAGCCGGGTCCACGACGTTGCCCACGGACTTTGACATCTTTTTCCCCTCGATGGTCCACCATCCGTGGGCGAAGATCGTCCCCGGAAGCGCAAGACCCAGGGCCATCAGCATGCAGGACCAGTAAACGGCGTGGGTGGTGAGGATGTCTTTTCCGATGAGGTGCGCGTCCGCCGGCCACCAACTGGCATCATGGGGCGCGAGATATTGCGGCCCGGAATAGTAATTGACCAGCGCGTCGAACCACACATAAGTTACGAATTCCTCGTCGAAGGGAAGCGGGATTCCCCAGGCGAGCCTTTTTTTCGGCCTCGATATGCAGAGGTCCCCCAGGGGCTGGCTTTTCAAAAACCCCAGGACCTCGTTTCTCCTGGTATCGGGCCGGATATAGGAGGGATTTCCAATATAGGCGATATTTCCCATGGAAAAGGACTTCCCCTCGATGTAGTCGATCAGACAGTTCTGGTATCTGGACATGAGGAAAAAGTAGTTCTGCTCCTCGATCTTCTCCACGTCCCTTCCGCAGTCGGGGCATTTGCCTTCGATCAAGTCTTTTTCGGTCCAGAACCTCTCATCCGGTGTGCAGTACCAGCCCGTATAAGACCGCTTCTCTATGAGCCCCCCGTCCCAAAGTCTTTGGAGCAGTTCCCGGACGATTTTTTTATGCTCGGGGTCGGTCGTGCGGATAAAGCCGTCATAGGAGATATCGAGGGTCTTCCATAGAGTTTTAAAATTTTCGACCATCCGGTCGGCATGCGCCTTTGGCGAAAGTCCCCTGGCCTCGGCCGCCTTCTGGACCTTTTGCCCGTGCTCGTCAGTGCCCGTAAGGAAGAACACCGGAAGGCCCCGCATCCGGTTATGGCGGGCCAGGATGTCGGCGGCTATGGTCGTATAGGCATGCCCGATGTGGGGGATGTCGTTAACGTAATAGATAGGGGTGGTTATATAGAAACCGCGACCGGCTTTCCGTTTGCCGGGGGTCATCCGTTTTTTCCGGTTCCGGGAGCCTCGGGGGATGTATCGGAGTTGGGAGATTCCGCCTTTTTGCCCCCGTTGCGCCCCCGCTTCCTCCACCTTCTTTTTCTTTTCCGCCTGTTCGGGGCCGCCTCCGCGCCTCCGGCTTCGGCGCCCTGCCCGGCCTGCTCCGGGGTCCCCGCCGCCGCGGAATGCCCGGACTGCCCGGACGGGGGCGACGGCTGACGGAGGGTCTCTTCCGCGGCCCCGGGGGAGGCGGCACGGCGCTGCGGCCCGTGTTCGGTGCGCCATTTTTTACGGGTATGAGGCACGTTGATTTCAGGCCGTTCGCGCGCGGGGGAAATTTCCGGCGAAATTCCCGGAGTGGGGGGGGCCGCCTCCTCTTCGATCAATTCCAATTCCTCCCCGGCCCCTGCCTCTTTCCCGGCCTGCACCGTCTTCGGGTTCGCGTATTCGTAGCCAAGGCAGCACATCAGTCTTCCGCAGATGCCCGAGAGCTTGCCCGTGTTCAGGACAAGTTCCTGCTTTTTGGCCATCTTTATCGATATGGGGGCGAAGTCCACAAGAAAGGAGCTGCAGCAGAGCTGCCTGCCGCAAAGGCCCAGCCCGCCGGTCATCTTCGCCTCATCCCTCACGCCGATCTGCCTCATCTCTATGCGCGTGCGGAATCTCTGCGCCAGGTCCTTGACCAGTTCCCTGAAGTCGATCCTCTTTTCGGCGATGAAATAGAAGATTATCCTTTTTCTGTCCAGCGTGGCCTCGGTGCGTATGAGCTTCATCTGGAGCCCCCGCGCCATCACACGCTCGCGGCAAAAGACAAACGCCTCTTTTTCGACGCCGGCGTTCGCCCTGCCCTCCCTAATGTCTTCCTCGGTGGCGAGCCTGAGCACTTTTTTATATTCCGCGCTCCCGCCGGCGGCCTCGCCACTGGTGGCCCCGGATTTGCGGACCACCCGCCCGAGCGAAAGGCCCATCTCCGATTCCACGACCACCATGTCGCCTGGATTGATCTCGATCCCTGCGGTATCGAAAGCATAAAGCTTGCCGCACGGTTTGAACCTTATGCCAACGACTTCAGCCATCAGTTTCAGCTTTACCCCCCGTTTTCAAGCCTGCTTAACAGGCCCGCCGTGTAATTCCACAAGATGGATTTATTGGGGTTATAAACCAGGCTTTTCCTGATGCCGGCAACCCCGTGATAACAATCTATTATAACCTCTTTTTTTGCGGACCTGCCTAGGGACTTCAGTTTTTCCGGCCATCCCGGAACGCCCGGGGCGGGGGCGGCGCCCAGGAGCAGGTCCTCCCTGCCCGTCGAGTTCAAAACGAGGGCGTCCCGCAGGAAAAGCTCAAGGCCGTCCATGAACTCCTCTATCTCCTCTTTGTCGGACCATGAAGGGTTTCTGGAACCCTCAAGCATCCCCATGAGGGATTTTATAAATTCCCGCCTTTTCCTGAGGGCGTCTTCTCCGCTTTCGATCGCCAGGCCGGGCCTGCCCATCGAAAGCCCGATCAGGGCGCGGCGTTTTTCCGGGTCCTTCACCCTGTCTTCAAGCAGGGATTCCATCTGGCTTGCGGACAGAGGCTTGAACCTCAAGGCCAGACACCTGGACCTCACGGTCTCGGGGAGCCTTTCGGGGCTGGAGCTTACAAGGACTATGACGCTTTCCGGGGGCGGCTCCTCGAGACATTTCAGAAACGCGTTTGACGCCCTGACGTTCATGAGATGGGCTTCGTCCACGATTGCCGCCTTATATCCGCCCTCATACGGGCGGAAAGACAGGGACTCTTCGAGTTTCCTTATCTCCTCTATCTTTATGACGCCTTTTTCAGGCCTGATGATGACCACGTCCGGGTGCGACCCCGCCTCGATGCGCGCGCAGGCGGGGCAATGATCGCAGGCGTCTGCCGCGTCTTTGCCTCCAGCCGGCCCCTTTTCCTCCACGCCGGGGAAGTCCGCGGGCCGCCGGCAGTTCAGGGCCTTCACGAAGTTCAGGGCCGTAAAGAATTTGCCCGCGCCGGAGGGCCCGTGGAAAAGATACGCGGAGGCCGCCTTGCGGTTCAAAACGGCGCTTTTGAGCGCTTCCACAACGCCCGCCTGCCCGATGACGTCTCTCAATGCCATGAATTAGGATAGCATGTAAAGGCGGTGCGGGGGATATAATTCAGATAAGGAAAGGAGGGCCTTATGGACCTGAAACCATTCAGGCTGGGCCTTACCCTCGGGATCATATGGGGAGGAAACATCTTCCTTACGACATGGCTTTCCTGGTTTACCGGCTACGGGAGGCGCTTCCTCGGGATCATGGCGGACCTTTACCCCGGCTACTCAGTCTCGCCGGCGGGCAGCTTCATAGGGCTCGGATACGGGTTCCTGGACCTCTTCATCGGAGGCCTGCTCGTGGGCCTTGTCTATAACGGACTTTCGCGGAGGTAGCCTTCATCGGCTTCCGCGGCTTGCTCCTCTTGCGGCGGCTCTTCCCCGGGCTCCGGCACGGGCGCTGTTTCGGCCGGGGCTTTATCTTTTCCCGCAGGCTCTTTTTCTTTTTCCGCGGGGCCCTTGCGGGGCTGCCCGGCCTCGGGGTGATGTTTCGCCTCGGGGGTCTCCTTGCCCGCAGCCTGCGCCTTTGTCTTGTGGACTTCAATCCTGTACTGGCCCGGCAGGATGCACAGGTCGCCGATCACGTTTATCCTTACCTTGAAATCCTTCTCCATCTTCACGAGCCCGTCTCTTTTCTCGTTCAAAAGATAATTGGCGCCCGAAACCGGGATGTGGCAGACGATCGATTCCAGGCCGCCCCTCGACGCCTTCATATGCATCTCCCTGAACGCCGAAAGACAGACCATGTCCTCCGTCATCAGGACGCCCGAGCCTTCGCAGGTGGGGCACTTCCTGTATGCCGATTCGAAATACGCCGTCCTCATCCGCTCCCGCGTCATCTCGACAATGCCGAACCGGGATATCCCGGTTATGTCCGTATGGGCCTTGTCGGCCAGGAGCGCGGTCTTGAGCCTGGCTTCCACCTGCCTCCTGTTTTTCGAGGACTCCATGTCTATGAAATCTATGACCACAAGCCCGCCCATGTCCCTCAGCCTTAATTGCCTGGCGATCTCGTCGGCGGCCTCCAGGTTGGTCCTAAGCGCGGTCTGCTCGATGTTCCTTTCCTTCCTGCTCCTGCCGGAATTGACGTCTATCGCGGTGAGTGCTTCCGTCCTGTCGAAGACCAGGTAACCCCTGGAAGGAAGATGGACGAAGCGCTCGTTGATCCTGGCGATCTGGTCCTCCATGTTATGGAGGTCGAAGATAGGCCGCTTGTCCCTGTAATACTTCACGTTTATCTTCCGCCCGGGCAGCGTCCGTCTCAAAAACGACTTTATGTTCCGGAACGTCTCCTGGTCGTCCACGAGGACTTCCTCCACGTCCGCGGTGAGGTAGTCCCGCACGGTCCTTATGGCGATGTCCTGTTCCTTGTAAATAAGCGCAGGGGCCTTTACCCTTGCCGCCTCCTTCTGGATCTCGCTCCAGAGCTTCGTCAGGTATTTCAAATCGTTCGAGAGGTCTTCGGCCGTCTTGTCTATGCCGGCCGTCCGGAGGATGAAACCGGTCTTCTCCGGCAGCTTGAGCGTGCCGAAGGCCTCTTTCATGCGCTCGCGGTCCTTGTCCACTATCTTTCTGGAAATCCCGATCCTGCTCTGGCCGGGCATCATGACTATATATCTGCCTGGAAGCGATATGAACGTGGTGAGGCTGGCGCCCTTGGTCTCCCTCTCGTCCTTCTCGATCTGGACGACCATCTCCTGGCCCTTTTGAAAGACTTCCTGCATCCTGACCTTCTTGCCCCCGCCGTTCGGGCCGAGATACTCCGGCATTATCTCCCGGAGTTGCAGGAAACCGTTTTTCTTCTGGCCGAAATCCACGAAAACCGCCTGGAGCGAGGGCTCGACCCTTGCGATCACCCCCTTGTAGATGTTGCCCCTCAAGTGCTCCTTGGAGGCAAGCTCCACATAAAAGTCAACAAGGAGGTTGCCTTCGAGGATGGCGACCCGCTTTTCCTCGGGGTACTTGGCGTCTATCAGGATTTTCTTCTTCACCTGGAATAGTATTATAACAGATGTGAACCTATCTCAAAATTTCTTCCGCCCCTTTCTTCCCCATCCGGAAGAACCTGTCCGCTGCGGGGCTGGTGTCTGCCTGCCCTTTGAGACAGGGAGGGATAAGCTGGATGAAGATATCTGCCTGGTCCTTAAAGAGAGGAAGCAAGCGGACGGATACGCAGCGCTGCATCTCTTGACAGCCATTCGTATTCGCTCTCAAAGAAACGGTTCAACCGGGCCTTTCCGGTACGCCCGGAACCGCGCGACGGACGAAAGGGCCGGGCAGATATCGGCCCCCACGAATCTGAAGCCACCCGGTAATGTCCCGGTCATATTAAACGCGGCAAAAATTTCATCAGAGGAGGGCGGCGTCCCACGTAATATCCTGATGAATACCTGAATTTCTGGATTATAATTGTATTTGAAGTATAATAGCCCTGACGAAACGGAGACATGAGACCATGCCGGAAATAAGCCCTCTGGCGGGCAAACCCGCCCCGCCCTCGATGCTCGCGGACGTGCCCAGGCTGGTGACGGCCTATTATGTCCTCGCTCCCGACCCCGGCGCGGCCGGAGAGCGGGTCTCTTTCGGCACCTCCGGGCACCGCGGGTCTTCAATTATCAGGACCTTTAACGAGGCCCACATACTCGCCATTACCGAGGCCATCTGCCGGTTCAGGGAAAAGGAAAACACGGACGGTCCGCTCTACCTGGGCATGGACACCCATGCGCTCTCCGTGCCGGCCTTTGCCAGCGCCCTGGAAGTCCTGGCGGCGCACGGGGTGGAGGTCATGATATCGGACGGGGAGCCCTACACGCCCACTCCCGCGGTATCGCACGCGATCCTAACCTATAACCGCGGGCGCAAAACCGGTCTTGCCGACGGCATCGTCATCACCCCGTCGCACAACCCTCCGGAAACCGGAGGGTTCAAATACAATCCCCCGCACGGGGGACCGGCCGAGCCGGCCGTGAGCGGCTGGATAGAGGCCAGGGCCAATGAACTTATTGAAAACGGCCTTCGCGGCCTGAAACGGACCACATTCAAAAAGGCCGTGAGCGCCGCGACCACCCACAGGCACGACTACATGGGCGCCTATATCCGGGACCTTGAAAACGTAATCGACACGGGAGCGATAAGCCGCGCTGACATCAGCCTCGGGGTGGACCCTCTCGGCGGCGCGGGGGTCCATTACTGGGGCCGGATAGCGGAGCGCTACAACCTCAACCTCACCGTGGTGAATGACGCCGTAGATCCCACCTTCCGCTTCATGACGGTGGACTGGGACGGCAGGATCCGGATGGACCCGTCCTCCCCGTATGCAATGCAGAGGCTTATAGGCCTCAAGGACAGATTCGACGCGGCCTTTGCAAGCGATACGGACCACGACCGGCATGGGGTCGTGACCAGAAGCGAGGGCCTCCTGCCCCCTAACCATTACCTGGCGGCATCGGTCCATTACCTGTTCGGGCACCGGCCGGACTGGCCCGCGGGGGCGGCCGTGGGCAAGACCCTTGTCAGCAGCCGCATGATCGACTATGCCGCCCGTAAGGCCGGCAGACAGCTTTACGAAACGCCCGTCGGCTTTAAATGGTTCGTTGGCGGGCTCCTGAACGGCTCCCTGGGCTTCGCCGGCGAGGAAAGCGCGGGCGCTTCGTTTCTGCGCATGGACGGCACCGTCTGGACCACCGACAAGGACGGCATAATCCCCGCGTTGCTGGCCGCGGAGATAAGGGCGCGGACCGGCCGCGACCCCGGCGAGCTTTACCAGGAGCTTGCGCGCGAGTTCGGCAGCCCCGTCTACGAGCGCGTCGATGCCCCCGCCACGGCGGAACAGAAAAAGATACTCAAACAACTCTCCCCGGAACAGGTCCGCACGGACATGCTGGCGGGCGAGAAGATCGAGGCCGTCATCTCCCGCGCACCGGGCAACAAGGAGCCCATCGGAGGCATCAAGGTGTCCGCTCAAAGCGGCTGGTTTGCCGCGCGCCCCTCGGGGACCGAGGACATCTATAAAATATATGCGGAGAGCTTTACCGGGCCGGACCACCTGCACAGGATAATCGAAGAGGCCCAAGCCATGATAGCCGACGCCCTGGCATCAATGAAACCGGCGGCCGGGGGAAAGCAAAATGGATGACAATTACACCTGGTCCGGCCTCGCGTGCTCCTTTTTGCCTTATGACATCGAAGGGTTCGGCAGCCTTGCGGAGCTTGCCCTGGACATGCGGTTTGCATGGAGCCGTTCGGCGGATGTGATATGGAATCGGCTCGACCCCGTACTGTGGGAGCTTACGAACAACCCGTGGGTCGTGCTCCAGGCCGTCTCGCGGGACCGCCTCCGCAGCCAGCTCGGGGACCCCGCCTTCAGGAAAAAGATCGATGCCTGTTTGAAAACCAAGGGTGAGGCCCTGAGCGAGCCCGCATGGTTCCATCGGCTGCACCCGGAAGGGCCGGTAGGGTCCGTGGCCTATTTCAGCATGGAATTCATGCTCAGTGAGGCGCTGCCCATATATTCCGGCGGCCTGGGCAACGTGGCCGGAGACCAGCTCAAGGCCGCAAGCGATCTGGGAGTGCCCGTAACGGGCGTGGGGCTCCTGTATCAGAGGGGTTATTTCCGGCAGGTCATAGACAGGAGCGGGTCGCAGCAGGCCCTTTTCCCGTACAACGAACCCGGCGGACTGCCCATTGTCCCCCTCAGGGACCGCAACGGAGAATGGCTCAGGCTCAAGATCGCCTTCCCGGGCTGTCTTGTCTGGCTGAGGACATGGCAGGTCCAGGTCGGAAGGATAAAGCTCTATCTGCTTGACACGAACGACCCCGCCAATTACCCGGCGCACCGCGGCATAACGAGCGAGTTGTACCCGTCGTCTCCCGAACTGCGCCTGATGCAGGAGATCGTCCTCGGCATCGGGGGCTGGCAACTGCTGGAGGCCGTGGGCATGAGACCCGAGGTATGCCATTTGAACGAGGGCCATCCCGCCTTCGCCATACTGGAGCGGGCACGCTCCTTTATGAAGCAGACGGGCCGCCCGTTCAAGGCCGCGCTGGCCGCCACCCGCGCAGGCAACGTCTTTACGACCCATACCCCGGTGGCCGCTGGCTTCGACCGCTTCCCGCCCCATCTTATCGAGCAATACCTGGGCGCCTATGCCACAAACAGGCTGGGCATCACTGCCGGGGAACTGCTTGCCCTGGGCCGCCAGGACCCGGCCGACGGCGCCGAATTCTTCAACATGGTCTTTCTTGCCGCGCGCGGAAGCCATGCCATAAACGGGGTGAGCCGTCTCCATGGAGAGGTGAGCAGGCGCATCTTTCAGCCCCTTTTCCCCCGCTGGCCCGCCTCCGAAGTACCGGTAGGGCACGTCACAAACGGCGTCCACGTGTCAACCTGGAATTCTGCCGAGGCCGACGCCCTCTGGACCGATACATGCGGCAAGGAGCGTTGGCTTCACGATTGGCAGAGCATAGAAAAGAAGATGCGCGGCATCCCGGACTCCGGTATCTGGAAGCTCCGCCAAACGGTCCGCGCCAATTTGGTGGAATTCGTCCGCAAGCGGCTCATGCGACAGCTATCGGTCTCCGGCGCCTCGCCGGGGGAGCTCGAAAAGGCGAAATACGTCTTTGATCCGGAGCGGCTGACGCTCGGGTTTGCCCGGCGTTTCGCGAGCTACAAGCGGCCCAACCTCCTCCTGCAAGATGAGGAAAGGCTCTTGAGGATACTCACTGATCCCGCCCGCCCGGTCCAGTTGCTTGTCGCGGGCAAGGCCCATCCGGCGGACCTGGCCGGCCAGGCGATGATCAGACAGTGGGTGAACTTCACCAGGAGGCCGGGGGCCGGAGGCCACGTGGTCTTCCTGAGCGATTACGATATGCAGTTGACCGCATCCCTGGTGCACGGGGTCGACGTCTGGGTCAACACCCCGCGCCGCCCCTGGGAGGCCTGCGGCACAAGCGGCATGAAGGTGCTGGTAAACGGCGGACTGAACCTCTCGGAACTGGACGGATGGTGGGCCGAGGCCTATACGCCGGACACCGGATGGGCGCTGGGCGATGGGAAGGAGCACGACCCCGACTGGGACGCCTCCGAGGCGGAGGCCCTGTACCTGCTCCTCGAACAGACGGTCGTTCCCGAGTTCTACACGCGCGGCAAAAACGGCATCCCGTCAGCCTGGGTCTCGCGGATACGGCAGAGCATGTCCCGGCTGACCCCGCAATTCTCCGCGACCCGCGCCGTCGCCGACTATACCGAAAAGTACTACATCCCTGCCGCCCTCGCCTACCGCGAGCGCGCAGCCAAAAAGGGCGCCCCCGCAGCCGAGCTGGCAGACCGGTTTGACCGCCTGCGGGACAGGTGGGACGGGCTGCGCTTTGAGGATGTGCTGGTCCGGACGGACGCCGGCGAGCACGCCTTTGAGGTCCGCGCGGACTTAAACGGACTGGACCCCGGCATGCTCTGCGTGGAACTCTACGCCGAAGAACCGGGCGGTCCGCCTTTCCGCCGTGAAATGGGCCTTGTCCAGAGCGGGCGGGCATGCATCTACCGGGCCAGCGTGCCCGGCAACCGGCAGGCGGAGCACTACACCGCCCGCATCACGCCCCGCCTGCCCGGCGTCCTGCTGCCCCTGGAGTCAAACCTCATTTTCTGGCAGCGTTAGAACCAGGTGTACGCCCGGTTTATGGGGCTGGTATCCACCTGTCCTTGAGGCAGGGAGCAGGCGGACGGATACGCAGTGCCTCATCTTGAACGCCCTTTTGCGCTTCGCCCTGAAGACGGTTCAATCCCGCCATGGCGGGACTAGGGATACGACCGGAACCGGCCAAGGGGATCCCAAAAAAGCCCCACAGGCTTTTTGGGGCGGGGCGGCCGAACGAAAGGGCAGGCGGATACCCCGGGCATGTCCCATAAATACGGCGCCGGGGCCATTCTAGAAGGGATAACCGAGCCCCACGAAGACGGCAGGCCCTTCGTTGCCGACCCCCACGTCCACACGTCCTACGATATCGGGCGGGACCGTCGCCCTGAAACCTATCCCCGGGTTCAGCTTGAAATCCTTGGCCCGGATGCTCAGAAGCGTATGCATGACCGCGCCCGCGTCGAGAAAGGGGGCAAGCTGCCACTCCGTCCTCACATTGAAAAGCGAGCGGGTGAAGAGCCTGATCCTCTCCTCGAAATTAAAAAGCAGGTAACTGTCGTCTATGAACCTGTTGTCCCCGTAACCCCGGAGCGTATCTTCGCCGCCCAGGATGCTGCGCTCCAGAAAGGGAACGTCATGTCCGACGGTCTGGTTGTAAACGCCCCTGACGACGGTGATGTAACGTCTGCCGGAGGAGGGCATAAAGTCTTTCGCCGAGATCATATAATGGGTAAAATTTGCGCTGCTGCCCATGAATTTCCGGCTCCACTCCACTTCGGCCCTTGCGTATAAACCTTGCGTGGGCATCTCACGCGAATCGAGGCTGCAGTAAATGAGCGAGAGCCCCTGGGCGTCGGTCACGAACCCGTTTATGCCCGGCACTTGCTGCGGAGTAAAGACGTCCCCTATGAAGGGAAGAGTGGCGACCGCCCCCTTCGTCACCGTGACCTTCCTCAGCCTCTCTCCCACCGAGACGTAAAACCTGGGCAGCACGCCGAAGGTGTCGGATAAGGTGAACCCCGCCTCCTCGTCCCCGTAATTGGTCTGGTTTGCAAGCAGGCTGCCCGAATGGAAGCCGAAAAACCTGGCCGAGCCGTTGTCGAAATAATAGCCGTAGGCGTTCAACTCCATATTTTTCTCTATATTGCCTATGTCCCTGAATGTTATCTCGGAATCAAAATTCACGTGCTGGGAGCGGGACAGGTTTATCTGCCAGCTTTGGCCGGCGCGCGGATAGAGGGCCCCGTACATGGTCCCGGTGACGCCGTAATAGCGGTTATTGTGTATCTGTGGGGCAAGCAGGGTCCTTACCGCGCCCTTTTTGGCGTACATGATCATCGCGGTC
>JAJYGJ010000119.1 GCA_021790695.1 Nitrospirota bacterium
ACGGAAAGGACCACGAGAAGCGTCATCACGCCGATGGCGACCCCGCCCACCGAGATGGCGGTGTTAAAGGATATGCCTTTCTGTTTTTTCTTGGACTTCAGGTATCTGAAGGCGATGAACAGGGTATAAGGCAAGCGCATTTTTTATGATAATCAATCCGGACGGCCTTTTACCAGCGGGAACGCGGGGCCGGCGTTTTGTGATATAAAATAAATTATGCCCTCCATGGTCTTTGTCATGGTCCTGTTTCAGACCGGCCTCCTGCTCTGCTACTGGCTGCTTTATCAGACGCTCGTCGGGCTCCTGGGGTTTCATGGGACCTGGGGCCTCAAGCTCCTTTTCGCCGCGCTCTCCGTCAGTTTCCTTTTCGCGTCCGCGCTTGCCTCCAGGCGGGACGGCCCGCTCTCGCGCGCGCTTTACACGCTTTCGGCCGCATGGCTCGGGCTTTTCAACTTCCTCTTCTGGCCGGCCGTCCTCTGCCGGGTCCTCTACCGGGCGCGCATGGCGCTTGGCCTGGGCCCTTATCCCGTCTCCTGGGCGGCGGCCCTGTTCTCCGTGGGACTGGTCACCGGCCTCTGCGGCATCGCCAATGCCCATAGCCTCCGCATAAAGAAATTCGACATCGCCATGGGGGGAGTTGCGGCCGGACCGCCGCGCGGTCCATGGTCGGGCAAATGGGCGGGCAGGACTGCGGTCTTCGTAAGCGACCTGCACCTGGGTCCGGTCCGGAACCTGGGCTTCGCCCGCCGGGTGGCAAAGAGGATAAGGGAGATCGGCCCGGACATGCTCCTGCTGGGCGGGGATTTCTATGACGGCACCCCCGCGGACGCCCCGGGGCTCATCGCGCCTTTCTCGGAGATCAACCCCCCGCTCGGGGCCTACTTCATCACGGGCAACCACGAGGAGTTTTCGGCCCGCGCGAAACAAGACTATATCCGGGCCGCAAGCGATGCGGGCATAAAGGTGCTCGATAACCGCATGGAGGTGGTGGAGGGCCTTCAGATAGCAGGGGTGGGCTACAGGGAGACATTGACGAGGGCCGGGTACGAAAGGGTCATGAGGGGGATGGGGCTCGAAAAAGACCGGCCCGTCCTCCTGCTGAAACATTCGCCGATGTACCCGGATATTTCGCTCCGGGAGGGCGTGGACTTCGAGATCTGCGGCCATACCCACAGGGGACAGATACTGCCTTATAACCTCGTTACCCGCCTTGTCTACAGGGGATTCGACGGCGGGCTGAAGAGACTTGGAAATCTCACGATCTACACCTCGGCTGGGGCCGGCACCTGGGGGCCCCCGATGCGCGTTGGCAACAGGCCGGAGATCGTGCTCATCAGGTTTGTGTAAAAGACAACCCGAAAAAAACTTCGAGAATGCAGAACCTGTCTCAAAATCGATTCCGAAGCGAAAGAGAGAGGAAATCGGGGCAGACAAGGAGAAAAGGGGAAATCGCCCGGAGGCGCAGCAGCGCTGCGTTGAGGACGATTTTCCCTTGCACGACGCCGTTATGCCGCGATTTCAGCCTCTTGCAGCCGGAAGCGATTTTGAGACAGGTTCTATTCCGGCTTCATCTGCGGGAAGAGTATGACGTCCCTTATCGAGGCGACGTTGGCCAGGAGCATCATCAGCCTGTCTATCCCCACGCCCTCGCCCGCCGCGGGCGGCATCCCGTACTCGAGCGCCCTGACAAAATCCTCGTCCATGGGGTGGGTCTCCTCCTCGCCCCCGGCTTTCTCCTCGACCTGCCTGAGGAACCTCTCGCGCTGGTCCAGGGGATCGGTCAGTTCCGAAAAGGCGTTTGCAATCTCCCTGCCCGCTATGAAGAGCTCGAACCTCTCCACAAGCGACGGCTCGGAGGGTTTCCGCTTCGCAAGAGGGGAAAGCTCCACGGGGTAGTCCGTTATGAACGCGGGCTGAATGAGGGTGGGTTCCACCATCTCCTTGAAAATCTCGTCGAGCACCTTGCCGAATGAGGCGCCCGGGGCTATCTCCATGTTCTTCCCCGCGGCCCACTGCCTGGCCGCCGCGGGGTCCCGGAACGCCTCCGCCGGCACGCCTTTTTCCCTCATTATGTCCAGCATGGGATAACGGGGCCAAGGCGGAGTCAAATCGATCTCCGTGTCCCCGTACGGGAATTTGATCTTCCCCAGGGTCTTCATCGCTATGCGGGTGAACATCCGCTCCGTAAAGGACATTAAAAAGACGTAGTCCCGGTTCGCCATATAGAATTCCAGCATGGTGAACTCGGGGTTGTGCCTCGTGGATATCCCCTCGTTCCTGAAGTTCTTGTTGAGTTCGAAGACCCTCTCGTAGCCGCCGACCAGCAGCCGCTTCAGGTAAAGCTCGGGGGCTATGCGAAGATAAAGGTCCATGTCCAGCGCGAGGTGACGTGTCTTGAAGGGCCTTGCGGCCGCCCCTCCAGCCACCCGGTGCATCATCGGGGTCTCGACCTCTATGAACCCTTCTTCCTCGAGGAAATCCCTTATGGCCTTGATTACGGAGCTTCGAAGCCGGAATATCTCCTTCACCTGGGGGTTGGCGATCAGGTCCAGGTAACGCTGGCGGTAACGGATCTCCACATCCTGAAGCCCGTGCCACTTTTCAGGCAGGGGGCGGAGGGCCTTGCTCAGAAGGGCGAAATCCCGCACCTCTACGGTAAGCTCGCCGGTGCGGGTCTTGAAAAGAGGCCCGGAGGCGCCGACGATATCGCCTATATCGACATATTTCCCGAAAAAGGAGTATTTTTCAGCACCCATTACGTCTTTCTTCAAATAAAGCTGTATCCTGCCCGTGCCGTCCAGGAGATGGGCGAACGTGGCCTTGCCGAAATCCCTCACGGCCACAAGCCTGCCCGATACGGAGACCTCCGGCGGGGCCGCCTCAAGCTCTTCCTTGGACTTGGTCCCGTATCCGGCCGCGAGTTGCCCGGCCCGGTCCCTGGCGTCCCAGGGGCCGCTGTAAGGCTCGATTCCAAGCGCCTTCAGCTCGCGGAGTTTCCGGAGCCTCCGCTCCACAAGATCGTTTAAGTCGCCCACGCCCTCTTCGGTCATAAGAAGTGGATTATAAAAGCCAGGCGTTTTTTAGTCAAGAACGGGCGAAACCGTGATAGATTAGAATTAGGGAAAGCAAAAAATAAAAACACTCGGAGGGGAGCCGGCGCCACGGCAAAACTCCTCATAACCATATCCCGGCAGTTTGGAAGCGGAGGCTCCTTTATAGGACAGGCCCTCGCCAGACGTCTGGGCTTTGCGTACTTCGACAGGGAGATACTCCGGCAGGCCGCGGAGCATCTGGGGCAGGAGGAGGCCTCGATCGAGAAACGCGAGGAAAGGCTTTCGGGTTTTCTCGACAAGGTGATCGGGTCTTTTATTTACGGACCGCCGGAGGCGGCCTATATGCCGCCGCCCCTGCGCCCGGTCGACGACCGGGCCCTTTTCGAGGCCGAGGCCGCCGCCATTCGCCGGTTCGCCAGGCAATTTGACGCCGTCTTCGTCGGGCGCTGCGGTTTTCACATGCTCCGGGAAGAGCCGGGTCTGGTAAACGTGTTTATCCACGCCGATGCGGAATTCCGGGCGGGGCGGCTCAAGGAGACTTACGGCATGGACCCCGGCGAGGCGGGCCCGCTCATTGAAAAGTCGGACCGCGAAAGGGGAAAGTTCATAAAAGCCATGACCGGCGCGGACTGGACCGACGCCAGGAACTACCATCTTGCGATAGACACCGGGAAAACGGGTCTTGCGACCGCCGGGGAGATGATACTCCTGCAGGTCGAAGAGGTCCGGGCGAAGGTTTCATGAAATCGTTCCTCCATGTGTCATTTGCTAAAATAAAAATAAAAGAACCTATCTCAAAATTGATTCCGAAGCGAAAGAGAGAGGAAATCGTGGCAGACAATTTCTTCTGTACGGGGGAAGAAAGGGGAAAGCGCCCGGAGGCGCAGCGGCGCTGCGTTGAGGACGATTTTCCCTTGATGACGCTGTATGCCGCGATTTCAGCCTCTTGCAGCCGGGAAAAAAAGCGATTTTGAGATAGGTTCAACTGACATGGTCCCAACCGAAAAAATCAGCACCGAAAGCGGGATAGTGCTTTTCGTCCAGAAACGCATCTGGGAAGACAGCGCGGAGATGATCATCAGGGCCGAAGGCGGCAAGGAGCGGTTCGTCCTGCACTGGGGACTCAAACGCGGGCCCGGCGACCCGTGGCAAATGCCTCCCGAAGGCAACTGGCCATCGGGAAGCCACCCGTTCGACCATGCCGCGCTCCAGACCCCGCTGGAGGGACAATTAACGATCAAGATCGACCTCAGGGCCGGCTTCAGGTTCCTGGACTTCGTCCTTTTTTTCCCGGCTGAAGGGAGCTGGGACAACAACCTGGGCAAAAACTACCGGATCGAGCTTCCCGAACCTGCGGGGCCCGCGGCGGCCGGCCGCATGGGCGCCGGCCCCGGCGGGGCAATCCATCCCGAAGAAGAGGTCCACCCCGCGGCTGGCCTCCCCGCGGCTGGCCGCCCTGAAAAGATGGTCCCGGGGCCGAAACCCCGCCCGGCGGCCATCGAGATTCTCGCCGGGGAGATCATCGGGAAGGAGATGAGCCCCAATTCCTGGACGCTCATGCACAGGTTCAATCTTTGCTACGACCTCCTGGACAGGATCGGGGAAAACGACCTCGAAGGGCTCGCCCTGATATACGTATGGCTGAGGTTTTCCGCCCTCCGTCAGCTCGACTGGCAGCGCAACTATAACACGAAGCCGCGGGAACTCGGTCATTCCCTGGACCGCCTTTCGACGAAGCTGGCCGCCAGATACCGGGGCGCGCCCGGCGAGCGGGGGATGATAAGGCTCATAATGGGCACGCTTGGCCGCGGCAGCGACGCCCAGCGCGTCCGGGACGAGGTCCTGGCCATCATGCACCGCCACCACATAAAAGAGGTCTCCGGCCATTTCATGGAAGAGTGGCACCAGAAACTGCACAACAACACCACGCCGGACGACATAGTGATCTGCGAGGCCTATCTCGATTTTCTCCGGAGCGACGGGGACCTGGACGTCTTTTACCGCAGGCTGAAGGATGGCGGCGTCACGAAGGCGAGGCTTGAGGGCTATGAAAGGCCGATAAAATCGCACCCGGACTTCATTGCCGGGTTGAAGGACGCCCTCATACCTGAATTCGAGAATTTCCTCGCGATCCTGAAGGCGGTGCACTCGGGGACCGATCTGGATGCCGCCATCGACGGGGCAAGGGGCCTGCTCGATCCCGAACTGGCCGGGCTTATCGGCTCCATAAAGCCCCCGGGGGGCCGGACGGAAGGCGGGGCGGGCCCGGTGAAAACCCTTGCGGAGAGAATAATCGGGGCAAGGAGGCTGCTTGCCGGTTTTCCCGGCAGGCAGGGGCGGCCGGAGGAGATCCGCAATCTGCTTTTCCTGGACATGGCCCTCGAGGACTTCCTGAGGGTGCTTATAGAGCGCAATCTGGATACGGGACTGCCCCCGGAGGACTTTGTCTCCCTTGTCTCGTCCGCCCTGGAAAACGTCTGCCTTTCGGAGGCCGGCGGCGAGTTCGACTATTGCCTGAAATTCTGGAGGCGGCTGGAAAAAGAAAAAGCACTGCCCCCTCTGAAAAAGGCCTGGGCCCTGCGGGCGGAGGCGGACTGCGAGCGGATCGGGCGGGCGGTCGGCGCCTTCGCCTCCGATATGTACGCCCTGCTCGACCCGAAGGCAAAGAGCCTGGGCGAGGCGTTTCACGCGGAGCCCTGGACGATAGATCTCTTCAGCGAGGAAGTACTGCGCGGAAGGCCGGCCTTCGCCCTGTCGGCCGCGGCCGGCCTCATAGACCCGGTGCTCAGAAAAATCGCGGGCATAGGCGACTGGCAGGTCGTAAGCCTCGGGCACAAAGCCGGGAGGGCCGCCGGGAGGGCCGCCGGGCGGGTCAGGGTCGTAAAGGCGCTCAGGGAAATAGTGGGACGGGGCCTCCCGTCCGGCGCTCCGGAAATCGTCGTGACCGAGGAAATCCACGGAGACGAGGAAATACCCCGCGGCGTGTCGGCCATAATAACCTCACAACCCGTTGACAGGCTCTCCCATCTGGCGATACGCGCAAGAAACGCGGGCGTCTTTTTCGCCGTCTGCTTCAACCCGGACCTGTTGGGGCGGATAAAATCATCCGGGGGCCGCTCGCTCGAACTTGGCGTCACCGCCGCAGGCCATGTGAGCTTCGAGGAAGGCGGAAAGACGCGGAGGGCACCCGTTAAGGCCGCGCCGCAGGCCGGACCTGTTAAGCTCGCGTCCAAAAGGCGCGCCCTGCCGCACGGGACGGGTTTCGGGGCGCCGTCCGCGTACGCGGTCACGTTCGCCGATTTCACCGAAGGCAACGTCGGCTACAAGTCCATCAACCTCAGGCGCCTCATGGGAAAGCTCCCGGACTGGATAAGCCTTCCGGCCTCGATGGCCATCCCCTTCGGGGTCTTTGAAAAGACGCTCGCGCTGGAGGAAAACAGGGAGATCGAAAGGCGCTATCGCCAGCTTGAGGAGGGGCTTGACGGCGATGATTATGAAAAAGCGCTTGAAGGGCTCAGAGACACGGTTTCCGGGCTTAAGGCGCCGGCGGAGCTGGCCGGGGCGCTCCGGCATACGGCGGGGCAATCGGGGCTCGCCTTCCCGGACGACTGGGACGGGGCATGGACCTCGATAAAGCGCGTCTGGGCCTCGAAATGGAACGAGCGGGCCTATCTGAGCAGAAAGGCAAACGGCATCCCCCACCGCGACCTCCTCATGTCCGTGCTCATACAGGAGGTCGTGGAGGCGGACGCGGGCTTCGTGATACACACGGCAAACCCTTTCACCCTGGACACAAAGGAGATATACGCCGAGGCCGTGCTGGGCCTGGGCGAAACCCTTGCGGGCAATTACCCGGGCCTTGCGCTCAGTTTCACCTTCAGGAAAGGCGCAAGGCGGGCGCGCATCCGCTCGATGCCCAGCAAGAGCACGGGGCTCTTCGGGCAAAAAGGCGGCCTCATTTTCCGCTCCGATTCAAACGGGGAGGACCTGGCCGGCTACGCGGGGGCCGGGCTCTACGACAGTTTCATGCTGCCGCCTCCCGGAAAGGCCCGGCTCGATTACGCCGGGAGCCGTTTTGTGTGGGACGAGGAATTCCTCATGGATTTCGCGTCAAAGACTGCTAAGATAGGCATGACGGTGGAAAAGGCGGCGGGGATGACAGGCGCGCAGGACATCGAGGGCGCCTTCTCGAACGGACGGTTTTACGTCGTCCAGGCCCGTCCTGAAATGCTGTAGCAAAAGGGGGGAAAAAGGTAAAAAGATGCGGAAGCCTGAAAAGATGATCATATACAATCTCTTTCCCCTCCTGGCCGGGAGATTCAACGACTGGGGCCCCCATCTCGAAAGGGCGGCGGGGATGGGCTTCAACTGGATATACATCAACCCGATCCAGAGGCCGGGCTCCTCCGGAAGCCTGTACTCCGTGGCGGATTATTTTTCATACAACCCCGCCTTCACAGACCCGGCGGACAAGAGACCGCCCAAAGAGCAGGCGATGGCGATGGTGAAGCAGGCCCGGGGGCTCGGGCTTAAAATCATGACGGACCTCGTGGCGAACCACTGCGCCGTCGATTCGGAGCTTTTAAAGACGCACCCCGGCTGGTTCCTCTGGAGTAAATCATCACGGGCGGGACGCCCCAGGGTGGAGCACCCCTTCGCGCTTGAAAACGGCGGGATGGTGGTGTGGAAGGACCTTGCCAAATTCGACCATCGGGGGACGCCGGACCCGGAAGGGCTTTTCGCCTATTTCAAATCCGTTGTGGAAGACCTCATTGAAACAGGCTTCGAGGGGTTTCGCTGCGACGCGGCCTACCAGGTGCCAAACCGGTTCTGGCGGAGGCTGATAGAGGAGACGAAAAAACGGCACCCGGCGGTGCTTTTCTTCGCCGAGACCCTCGGCTGTCCGCCCGACCAGACAAGAAAGACGGCAGGCGCCGGATTCGACTATATCTTCAACAGCTCGAAATGGTGGGACTTCAGCGGCCATTGGCTCCTTGAGCAGTACGCCCTTACAAGAGAGATCGCGCCTTCCGTGAGCTTCCCCGAAAGCCACGATACGGAGCGGCTCTCGGAGGACCTCGGGGGCAACATCGAGGGACTCAAGCAGCATTATCTCTTCTCCGCCCTGTTCTCGGCGGGCGTCATGATACCCGCGGGCTTCGAATTCGGCTTCAGAAAAAGGCTCCACGTCGCAAGCACAACCCCTCGGGACTGGGAGAAAACCGGGATAGACCTGCGGGACTTCATAACGAAAGTAAACGCCATAAAATCAGAACATGCCGTCTTCCAGGAGGAGGCCCCGACGGCGGCGCTGCCCTATCGGAACCCGGACGTGCTCGTGATGTGGAAGGCGTCGGTGGCAACCGAGGAAGAGGCCCTCCTCATACTTAACAAGGACATGCGCGGCAAGCAGCGTTTTTGCGTGGAAGACATCCACAGGCTCCTTCAGGCCGGGGCGCCGGTCTCGGATGTCTCGCCGGAGTACGCCCTTGACTACATACCGTCCCCCTTCAGGTACGACCTTCGTCCCGGCCAGGGCATAGTGCTCGCGACCAAACGGGACGTCTATCAGCCCGATTAAAACAGGTAATGATACAGTTTGAAGCCGGTCAATGGCGCTTTCGCTTTTTGAGATTTTTTCCCGCCGCTGCACGGACTCTTTCCGCTCATGCCCGCCCAAACTCGCCCTCATACGGGCTCAGACATGGGCGGGCAAAGTAGTTTCGCGAAAATTCGCCGGCATCGGATAAAAAGACGAAAAAAATCTATGACGCTCAAGCACCATCGCCCGGCTCCCCAAACAAATCGGTATAAGCAAGCGCGCGTGAGGCGAAGCGGGGTTGGCGGTGAGCGAAACGCGCCCCAGGGGCGGCCCGCCAGCCGCCCTGAGGCCCCGCACCCCATCCCGCCAAGGCGGGATGGGGTGCGGGGCCGAATTGGCGCGGGAGCCTCAACCGCCTGCCCCGCTTCGCCCTGATGTTAACCAAACTGTATCACTACCTAAAACCGTCCCGGTTGACATTTCGCACTTTTTTCAGAAAAATAACACTATGGGCATCGTGAGGTTCGGGATTTCGCTTGAGGGCGGTCTCCTGAAAAATTTTGACAGGCTAATCGCGGGCAAGGGATACCCGAGCAGGAGCGAGGCCCTCCGCGACCTGATCAGGGACGCGCTCGTGAAGAGGCAATGGGAGGCGGGCACGGGACAGGCCGTGGGGACCGTAACGCTCCTTTACGACCATCACACGAGGGAGCTTGCCGACACGCTTACGGACATGCAGCACGATTTCCATAAAGAGATACTCTCCAGCACGCATGTGCACCTGGACGCGCACAACTGCCTCGAGGTGATAATCATCAGGGGCCCCGCCCGCGACCTCCAGGCGATAGCGGACCGGCTCATAGGCACAAGGGGCGTAAAGCACGGCAAGCTCACTATCACCGCCACGGGAAAAGGCCTGGAGTGAACTAGGATGCACATACCAGACGGCTATCTGGGCCCGTCCACGTACGGGGCGTTTTGGGCGGCCATGGCGTGCGCATGGTATGTAGCCGCGAGGCGGGTGAAAAAGACCCTCCGTGCCGCCCAAGTTCCGCTTCTGGCCCTGGGGGCCGCGCTCAGCTTCGTGGTAATGATGTTCAATATACCCGTGGCCGGGGGCACGACGGGGCACGCGACCGGCACGACCCTGCTTGCGATAACGCTCGGCCCGTGGGCGGCCGTGATAGCCGTCTCCATCGCCGTCGCCGTCCAGGCCGTCCTCTTCGGGGACGGAGGCATAACGACCCTCGGGGCGAACTGCTTCAATATGGCCTTCGCGGACGCGATCGTAAGCTATGCCGTTTACAGGCTGATAGCCGGAAAGGGCCCCGGCCCGTCAGGGCCCTATAATCCGCCCGGCCCGTCAGGGCCCTATAATCCGGCAGTCCGTCATCATCCGGACAAAAGGACGATCGCGGCCTCGGCCGTGGCGGCCTATGCGGGGCTTAACTCCGCAGCGCTGCTCGCCGCGGTGGAACTTGGGCTTCAGACGGTTTTTTACAAAGGGGCGGATGGCAGGCCGCTTTACTGTCCGTTTCCCCTGAACGTGACCGTCCCGGCGATAATGGCGAGCCATCTGGCCGTCTTCGGCCCCGTCGAGGCGGCCTTTACGGCGCTTGCGGTCGCCTACCTGGGCCGCGCCTACCCGGAGCTTTTGCGGGAGACACGGAGCTGAAAATGAAAAAATGGGCAAAACTCTGGGTGCCGCTAGCCCTGCTGGTCTTCCTGGCCCCGCTCGGGCTCCAGGTGCCGCGATATTTTGGCGCGGGCGGGGCATGGGGCGAATGGGGGGTCCGTAAACTGGAAAAAATAACCGGCTACGCGCCGCGGGGGATGAAGGGACTCTCGGGTCTCTGGCATGCGCCCGCCGCGGATTACGGGATGGCGCGCGGCGGGTTTGGTTATATGGCATCGGCCGCGGCCGGCGCGGCCGTCATAGTCGTCGCGGGGATGGCCCTAGGCCGGGCCCTTTCGCCGGATGGCCGGAAAGGAAAAAAGAAAGATCAGAAGGCAAGGCGATAAGGCGCTTCCGGAATGGCTGCGCGCCCCGGAGCCCATGGGCGGCGCGGCGCCTGTAAAACAGGGAATAAATCGCGGCGGCGGGCCGCTCCTGGAACGCACCCTGCAGGAGATACTGGGCTTCCTCGACGAGGCGCTTTTCAACGAGACCGTATCGGAGAGAAACGGCTTTTTGCAGAAGGTGGACGCACGCATAAAGATAGCCGCAATCGTCGCGCTCATTGTCGCCCTGAGCTTCAAAAGGGGACCGCTGGAGATGCTCCCACTGGGTGCGTTTGCGCTCGTCCTGGCCGCGCTTTCGCGCGTGCCTCCCGGCGCGTATCTGAAACGGCTCCTGCCGCCGGTCCTCATAACAGCCGCGATCGCCGCTCCGGCCACGCTGAACCTGGTGGTAAAGGGCCGGGACGTCTTTACGCTTTTCGGGACGGGCGGACGCTTCGGGCTGCCGCCCGAGGTGTATCTGACCAGTCAGGGGCTAATGTCCGCGCTCGGGCTTGTCGCCAGGGTCTCCGTGTCGCTGGCGCTTGTCTTCCTGGCGACCTTCACGACAAGGCCCGCGCGGCTCATAAAGGGATTTTGCTCGATGCTGCCCCGGGGCTTTCTGCGCACGCTGGCGGGGGTAAGCTACCGGTACGTCTTTTTCCTTGCGCGCAGGCTGGAGGAATTCATTCTGGCGCACAAGGCGCGCACGGCCGGGGGCATGATGGCAGGCGGGCGGGCAAGGGCGTGGGCGGGCTCCAGGGCGGCCTCGCTCCTGATCATAAGCCTCAAACTGAAAGACGACCTCGCGATGGCGATGGAGGCCCGCGGGATGGGCTACGGGTTCCGCGAGAAGGAGGAAAAGCTCCGGCCCCGCGCGGCCGATCTCGCCTTTATCGCGTTGAGCCTGGGGGTCTTGCTGATATGAACGTATTCGAGCTTGAGTGCGTGTCCTTTTTTTACAAGAACGGCCGGAAGGCCCTGGACGGGATAAGCTTTCATATCGGGCAGGGCGAGGCCGTGAGCATACTGGGAGCAAATGGCTGCGGGAAAAGCACGCTTTTATATATGCTCCAGGGGCTTTTAAAACCGGCCTCCGGCAGGCTGCGGGTCTTCTCCGAAGACGATTTAAGCGACAGTTCGCGCGCGAGGATAAGCCTTCTTTTTCAGAACTCCCAGGCCCAGCTCTTCTCCCTGAGCGTGCTGGACGAGCTTATGTTCGGCCCCCTTCATCTGAGGGGCATGGAGTCCGGGGACGCCGGCAGGCGGGCGGACGACGTCATGGAAATGCTTGGCATAGGGCACTTAAAGGACCGTTCTCCCTGGCAACTGAGCGAGGGCGAAATGAAGAAAGTGGCCCTCGGCGCCTGCCTGAGCACAAACCCGGACGTCTTCCTCCTGGATGAGCCCACCTCCGGGCTGGACCCCCGCAGCCAGGTGGACCTGGTAGAGCTTATAGCCGCGCTCAAGAAGGCGGGAAAGACCATAATCACCGCGACCCACGACCTGCACGCCGTAGCCGAGATATCGGACAGGGCAATCGTAATGGGAGAAGACCACAGGGTCCTCGCGGACGACGGGTCGTATGAGCTTTTGAAAAATCCAGGCCTCCTTCTGAAGGCAAACCTCATCCACGAACACGTCCACGCCCACCAGGGCTATGAACACGAGCATACCCATTGCGGACCGCATGAACATCATGAGCACGGGGACCTTCACGGCCCGGAGGCATCCGGTTCGCAGGAGGCCGCGGGGAAACATGCGGAAGGCGGGGGCGGCGCTCACGGAGAAGCGGAAGTCATTCACAAGCTAAAAGTCCTTCTGCCCCACTGGGCGGAGCACAACATCGAGCACGCCCGCACGTATGGAGAATGGGCGCAAAAAGCGGAGAAGGCCGGGGCCGGGGGGCTTGCATCCATCCTGAAGGAGATCGCGGCGGAAAGTGAAAGGCTGAATGCCCTTTTCGACAGGGCGAAAAAGATGCTTCCGGATTAAACCTCTTTCAGGCGAGCTTCCGTTCCCATTGCCAGGCCGTCTTTATGATGTATTCGAGGTCGTCCCAGAGCGGCTTCCATCCAAACGCGGCCCTGATCTTGCCGTTGGAGGCTATGAGTTCGGGTGGATCGCCCTCTCTCCTTGCGGCCTCGCCGACCCGGAAATCGATACCCGTGACCTTCCTGGCGGCCCCAACCACCTCTCTCACCGAAAATCCATGCCCGTAGCCGCAGTTGAAGACGTCGCTCGCCCCGCCTTCGGAAAGGTAATCAAGCGCCAGCAGATGCGCGGTGGCCAGGTCGTCGACGTGGATATAATCCCTTATGCAGGTGCCGTCCGGGGTCGGATAATCAACGCCGTAAATCTCCAGCATCGGCATCTGCCCTTTCGCGGTCTTCAGGGCGCGGGTGATAAGGTGGGTGGCCTCCTTGTAGGACTGGCCGATCCTGGCCTTCCCGTCCGCCCCGGCGACGTTAAAGTAACGCAGCGAGACATATCTGAAATCTCCGTATGCAAAAGCGACGTCCCGGAGGATGGCCTCGTTCATCGCCTTGGACGCCCCGTAAGGGTTTATGGGGCTCAGGGGGTCCGATTCCCCGACAGGTATCTTCCCCGCTATGCCGTAAACCGCGGCAGTGGAGGAGAAGATGAGCCTTTTTACCCCGGCCCCGATCATGGATTGAAGGAGATTGATCGTATTGACGGTGTTGTTGCGATAATACTCGAGCGGCCTTCTCACGCTTTCCGGCACGACGATGGAGGCGGCAAAATGCATCACGGCGTCCGGCCTGAAAGACCCTAAAACGGCGTCAAGCCTCTCTCTGTCCGCCAGGTCGGCCACCACCAGAGACCCGTAAAGGACGGCCTTGGCGTGGCCGGTGGAAAGGTTGTCGTAGACTAGCACTTCATGCCCTTTCTCACCCAGCGCCCTGACCACATGGCTGCCTATATACCCGGCCCCGCCGGTCACTAGAACTTTCAAACCCCTTAATCCCCGGAGCCCGGCTCTCCCTTTGACCTTCCATCCCGGAATTGCATTTCGTCTAGTATATTCCGAAACGGCCCCCGATTTCAAAAAAAAAACGGCTATCCGGGCCTTGGAACCGGGGACCCGGGCCTGCCAGGCTTTTCTTTCCGTCAAACGGGCGGCGAAAAAGCCCCCCAAAAAAACAGGCCGGTGGATTTCCGTCCGGCAGGTGCGGTGTCTCCGTTTTGGGACTATAATGAAATCAGGAAGCGGAAAAACCCACAGGACTGATCAACCCGCAGCAAGCTGCAGGGGGAGTACAAACCCGCCTTAGAAATTTCCGGGGGACGAAAATGGAGAAAAAAGCTAAATGGTTGTTCGTCACTTTTTTTCTTGCGGGAATCGCATGCGCATTGGGTTTCGCGGGCGTCGTCTTGGCCCGGCAGCCGGGCGCATCCAGCAGCGCGTGCATCAAGTGCCATACCGATCTCCCCTTGATGGACACGTATGGCGCTGCCAGCGGCGGAGGCTCCGCCGCGATAGCCGGCTGAGGCGTAACCGCCCCTCAGGTGAGGGGCCGGGACGTCTGGGGTGTTGACAAGGCATTTCCCGGCACGCTGCACGGCCGGATCGGATGCATCAACTGCCACAAGGGTAAAAACGCCGACAATGTCGCCGAGGCCCATAAAGGGCTGGTCAAGGACCCCTCCGCGGCGGACGGCGGGGTCTGCGGGCAGTGCCACGCCGGCATAACCTCCACTTACAAAAACGCCATGCATTACAGGCTCACGGGCATCCGCGATATTGTCAACACCATCATCGAACCGCATAAACTGCAAGACACCCTCCTCCCCGCGGCATTCAAACTGGACTGCAACAATTGCCATGCCACGTGCGGCTCCTGCCACGTCGCCTGGCCGATTGTCGCAAAGGGCGGCCTGCTTGCGCGCCACATGTTCCAGAAAAACCCGCCCATGGAAAAGACCTGCTACGCCTGCCACGGTTCCCGTTACGCCGGGGAGTACATGGGGCTGCTGGGGCCCTATGCCGACGTGCATTATGAAAAATACCAGATGGTCTGCACGGACTGCCACAAGGGGGATTTTCTCCATAACACCAGGCCGGCGGACGCGAAGCGCTTCTATGCCGTGAGGACCCCCATGTGCGAGAATTGCCATCCGAACGCCGTGCCGGGGAAATCCAATATCCCCATGCACAACGCCCACAAAAAAAATGAGCTTGCCTGCACGGTCTGCCACGCCACGGAGTACTTCAACTGCACGAACTGTCACGTCTCGCTGGATGTCAAAGAACCGGGTAAGATCACGGTGATATTCCCCGCGGGCCCGCTTGAGACCTTCAAGATAGGAAGGAACTATGACCGGAGCCGGTACAACCCCTACGCATACGACTTGGTCCGCCACACGCCGATGCTGAAGAACTCCCTGGCCTCTTTCCGTTATTTCCAGTATGTCCTCACCGGGAAGCCCGGGCCGGAGGACCTGATTTCCAACTATAACGCCCTGCCCACGTGGAACTCGGCCTCCGTCCACACCATACGGCTCCGCACGCCGCAAAACCGCACCTGCAACTCCTGCCACGGGCATAAGGAGCTGTTTTTGACAAAAAGCGACTTGAACCCCGTTGAACCGACGGCGAACCTCAAGATCATCGTCACGAGTGTTCCGCCGCCTGTCGGGAGGAGATGACCATACGGCATGGCAAAAGGGAAGTTTCATTACGGCAAGCATAAAGGAGGAAATTCATGAAGAGGCACCTGATAAAGCCGCTTATGATCGTGTTTCTGATGGCCGCGGCCGGATTCGCCTTCGCGCCTCCGGTCGCCAAGGCGCGCGCCGTGCCGCCCCTGGTCTCCACGG
>JAJYGJ010000230.1 GCA_021790695.1 Nitrospirota bacterium
ACGGCTGTCCCAAGCACGTAAGGCCGATCATAAACCAGCACTCTTTTGCGCTCCTCATGTATAACGGGCTTACCTCGGCCATAGCGGACGCGGCCGAACTCAACGAGGTCTCAAAGACGATAGACGTTATTACGGGCAGGACGCTTTACGCCCACTCATACCTGGAGATGTAGGAGGGAGGTTTAACCATGCCGTTTACGCCGCCGAAGGAAAGTTTTAGCGGAAAGATATGCGAGATAGGCATTGGCCGCGGAGACGGGACCGTGAGCCTGGGCGGGCAAAGCGTAATGCCCTTTCACTCATTCGAGGGGGCTGCCCCTGGAAAACCGGCGATCGCCTTCGAGGTACAGGACGTGCCGCCGGACGACTGGCCGGAGACCGTAAAAGACGTCTTCAGGGATGTCTCTGGCGACCCGGTCACCTGGGCGGCCTACTGCCAGGACAGCCTGGGGGCGGACGCCATAGCCCTGAGGCTGGCCGGCACGCATCCCGACAGGGGCGACATAAGCGCGGAGCGGGCTGCCGAAACGGTAAGCAGGATGCTGGCCGCCATCAAGGTGCCCCTCATAATACTGGGCTCAAACCATGCCGAAAAGGACACCTCGGTGCTTGTCAGGGCCGCGGAGGCCGCCAAGCAGACAAACTCCGTCATCGGGAAGGCCCAGGAGGCCAATTACAAGACCATAGCGGCGGCGGCCATGGCAAACGATTTGAAACTCATCGCCATGAGCGAGCTTGACATAAACCTCTCAAAACAGTTGAACATCCTTATCACGCAGATGGGCTTCGACAGGGAGAAGCTGATAACCGACCCGATGTCTTCGGCCTTGAGTTACGGCCTTGAGTACACGTATTCGGTGATGGAGAGGATAAGGCTGGCGGCCCTGGCCCAGAACGATCCCACCCTTCAGACCCCGATGCTGGCGGATGTGGGCATGTATGTATGGAAGGTCAAGGAGACACAGGCCCCGGAGGCCGACCTGCCGGAATGGGGCGAACTGGGCAGAAGGGGTGTCGCCTGGGAGGCCGTGACCGCCTCCGCCTTTCTTGTCTCGGGGGCCGATCTGCTGATAATGAGGCATCCCGACGCCGCAGGCGCGGTCAAAAAGTTCATGGCCGAGATGGAGGTCCAATAAGATGGCGCTGACAGGAGTCGAGATATTCAAGCTGCTTCCAAAGACCAATTGCAAGAAGTGCGGCCAGCCCACCTGCCTGGCCTTCGCCATGAAGCTTGCCCAGCGGCAGACCTCCCTGGACAAATGCCCCGACGTCTCGGAAGAGGCCAAGGAGAAGCTCGGCGCGGCTTCGGCGCCGCCCATAAGGCCCATAACGCTGGGAACGGGCGCGAAATGCGTCAAGATGGGCGAGGAGATGGTGCTCTTCAGGCACGAAAAGAAGTTCGTAAACCCGTGCGCGTTCGCGGTTGAGATAAAAGATACCCTTGCCACGGCCGATGCCGAAAGGAAGATGGAAGAGGCCGCCGCTTCGGAGATAGACAGGGTCGGACAGAAACTCCGCGTGGACGCGCTATACCTTTCGAACGATTCCGGGGACCCGGCGCGGTTCCTGGAACTGGCCAGGCTTGCCAGTACAAAGGCCCCCGATCTTCCGGTCATCCTGGGTACGGTCAATCCCGATGCCGCGGAAGGGGCCCTGGGGACGCTGGCCGGGAAGAAGGCCGTCCTCTACGGGGCGAACGCCGGCAATATTTCCGCCATGGCGGAAAAGGCGAAGGCCGCGAAGGCGACCCTGGGCATTGCCGCCAAAAATATGGACGAGCTTTGCGAGCTGACCGAAAAGGCAAAATCGCTGGGCGTCGAGGACATGGTGCTCGATTCGGGCGCCAGGAGCGCGGGCGAGATTTTGAGGGACAACACGTACATGAGGAGGGCCGCGCTCAAGAAGAATTTCAAGCCCCTGGGCTTCCCCGTCATCACCTTTGCAAACAGGGCGGACGGCATGCTGGAGACCCTGGTGGCAGGTCTCGGGGTGGAAAAATACGCCTCGATCGTCGTCATGAACGAAGCGGAAAGATGGAAAAACCTGGCCCTCTTTTCCCTGAGGCAGAACATCTATACCGACCCCCAGGTGCCGATGCAGGTGCAGCAGAAGATATACAAGATCGGGGAGCCGGGGCCGAAAGCGCCCTTCCTCATCACGACCAATTTCTCGCTCACCTTTTTCATAGTCTCGGGCGAGATAGAAAACAGCAAGGTCGCGTGCCGTCTTGCCGTGATGGACTCCGAGGGGCTTTCCGTTCTGACCGCATGGGCCGCGGGCAAATTCACCGCGGGAAAGATCGCCCAGTTCATAGGGGAAAGCGGCATAGAGGGCGAGCTTGAGCAGCGGGAGCTTGTCATACCGGGCTATGTCGCCATCCTGAGCGGCGCGATAGAGGACAAGCTGCCGGGATGGAAGATCACGGTCGGCCCGCGCGAGGCCAACGGCCTGCCCGCGTTCCTGAAGGCGAGGGGCTGATTTTTTCGGGGTTTTGCCGGATCGAAAAAAAGGCATGAAAGATTTCGCGATAAAGATTTTCGTTATACAAATTTTCGTGATACAAGGGGAGCAGACGGAGGTTTCGTAAAGATGGAAGAAAAGGACATCGATGCGCTTTACGGGGAAGTGGGCGGGATACTCACGGATGAGCAGAAGAAAAGGGGCGTGCTCATCCATGCCCTTCAGCAGATACAGAGGGAGCATAATTATCTGCCGGAGGACAAGCTGAAGGGGCTTTCGAAAAAACTTGGCGTCCCCCTTGCCGATATTTACAGCACAGCCTCTTTTTACAAGCATTTCTATTTCAAACCCCGGGGCAGGAACATAGTCTGCGTTTGCACCGGCACGGCATGCCACGTGAGGGGCGCTTCAAAGGTGCTCCGGAAGGTGGAGGAGGAATTCGGGGTGAAGGAGGGAGAGACGACGTCTGATATGTCCATGACCCTGGAGACCGTCGGTTGTGTCGGATGCTGCGGCCTGGCCCCCATTGTAACGATAAACGACGAGGTCATGGGCGAGGTGGACCCCGCGAAGATAGACGGGATCATCGGCAGGGTTAAAAGCGGGGACATGATCAAAGGCAGGGGCTAAGGAGGCGCGCATGGAGAAACTGAAAAACATTGATGATATGCGGGCGCTCAGGCAGAGGCTCGATGCGGAGATGTTTGACCCGGGCAAGCCCAGGGCGAGGGTCTGCTGCGGCACCGCTTGCTCCGCATCCGGCTCGCACGGAGTCGTCGATGCGATCAAGGAGGATGCCGCGAGGCGCGGCATTGAACTGGAGATAGTAAGGACCGGATGCCAGGGCATGTGCCAGAAAGGCCCGGTCATGAAGATAGAGCCGGAGGGCATCTTCTACCAGAGGGTAAGGCCCGTTCAGATACCGCCCCTGGTGAGTCATACGCTTCTCGGCAAGACGCCGTACAGGCAGGCCCTTTACAGGCGCGACATTCTGAGCGAGCCCATACCGGAGATGCTCGATCTGCCCTTCTACAGGAAGCAGACGAGGATCGTGCTCGGCATGAACGAAAAGATAGACCCCACGAATATCCTGCACTACATAGCGGCGGGCGGTTACAAGGCGTTGGAGAAAGCGCTTTTCACCATGACGCCTGACCAGGTCCTGGCCGAGGTCGACAAGGCGGACCTTCGCGGCAGGGGCGGCGCGGGCTTCCCCGCGGGCAAGAAGTGGCGGCATGTAAAGAGCGCCCCCGAGCAACCGAAATTCGTGATCGCAAACGGCGACGAGGGAGACCCCGGGGCCTTCATGGACAGGTCCGTCATGGAAGGCAATCCGCACAGCCTTTTCGAGGGCATGCTGCTTTGCGCTTACGCCATCGGCGCAAGATACGGTTTCGTTTACGTCAGGCATGAGTACCCGCTTGCGGTCACCAACTTGAAGCTCGCGATCAGGCAGGCCGAAGAACTGGGCCTCCTGGGAAACAATATCCTCGGCACGGATTTCTGCTTCCACCTGGGCGTGCGCGAGGGCGCCGGGGCCTTCGTATGCGGCGAGTCTACGGCGCTTGTGGTCTCCATCGAGGGCGGGCGCGGGTTCCCGAGGCCGAGGCCCCCGAGGCTTTCCGAGCGGGGCGGCGGCGTATGGGGCTACCCCAGCAACCTCAACAACATAGAGACGTACGCCTGTATCGCGCCGATAATCGAGAACGGGGCCGACTGGTTCAGGGGCATCGGCACGGAGAACTCGCCGGGCACCAAGGTTTTCGCGCTTACGGGCAAGGTCAAGAACACGGGGCTTGTGGAAGTCCCCATGGGGATGACCCTGCGGGAGATCATATACGACATAGGCGGCGGGATCATAGGCGACAGGAACCTGAAGGCGGTCCAGACCGGGGGCCCTTCGGGCGGCTGTCTGCCCGCCAGCTATCTGGACCTCAAAGTCGATTTCGACTCGCTCCGGAAGGCGGGCTCCATGATGGGCTCCGGCGGCATGGTCGTCATGGACGAGGGCACCTGCATGGTGGACGTGGCCAAATACTTCCTCTCCTTCACGCAGTCCGAGTCCTGCGGCAAGTGCCCCCCGTGCAGGATAGGCACCTACCAGATGCTAGGTATACTTGAGAGGATAACCTCGGGACGGGGGGAGCCCGGCGACATAGAGAGGCTTCTTGAGGCGGGCAGGATGGTGCAGGAAGGGTCGCTCTGCGGCCTGGGCCAGAGCGCGCCAAATCCGGTGCTGAGCGCGATAAGGCATTTCAGGGAGGAATACGAGGAGCACATCCACGACAACTACTGCAGGGCCGGGGTCTGCAAAGGCATGGGGGCGTTCGTCATCGATACCACTCAGTGCATCCGGTGCGGCCTCTGCAAGCGGGCCTGCGCCCACGACGCCGTCAAGGAGGGCAGGGAAGAATACTTCATAGACCGGGACTACTGCCGGCAGTGCAGGGCGTGCTTTGATGCCTGCCCGGTGGGCGCGGTGAAGATAAGAAAGCAGTCCGTTGCCAGACTCGAAAAAGAGTTCGGAATCCCTTCGGACAAGATGGAGACCCTTGAAAAGAGGGCCGGCACGATACTTAAGGACCTTGTTAAGGCAAAGCCCGTGAAGATGGTGACCTGCAAGGAGACCGCTATCGCCGCCGACGCGATCAGGATGATGGACGGCGAGAACGTGGGCTCGATACTCGTTTTAAACGATGAGGGGAAACTTGCCGGCATATTCACGGAGAGGGACGTAATGCACTGCTCCGCCAAAAACGTCCGGCTCGGGCAAAAGACGATAAAGGACGTGATGTCCCATGACCCCGTGGCGCTGGAGGCGGCAACGGACATAGGCGTCGCCTTAAACCTCATGTCCGAGATGAAGATAAGACACCTGCCGGTCGTGGAGGACGGAAAGGTGACGGGCATGGTCTCCTACAGGGACCTTGTCTCGTACCTGCTGCCTGAGGTCGACTCCATGGCCGAGGACATACACTAGGAGCCAGGGTTCAAATGGAAGAGAAGAAAGACAAAAAGGAACAGAAGGTTGAGGAGATAAAGGCCGCCGCGATGAATATGGGCTGTCCTGTCCTCGGGGCCCTTTATTACGTCTCCGGTTTTTTGGAGGGCCCCATGTGCGGCAAGTGCATGCCGTGCTCCCTGGGCAGTTTCGAGGCCAAAAGGAGACTGGAGAATATCGCCGGGGGACACGGCACTTCCGCGGACCTTTCGGCGCTGAGCCGGATTGCCGGGGACATGCTCGAGGCCTCGATGTGCAAGAAGGGCAAGGACACGGCGCGCTTCCTGCTTGAGTGGATCGCGGCGGACGCGTTCCGCCCGCATCTGGAGGGCATATGCCCCGAAGGCAAGTGCGAGGCGCTGACCGAGTACAGGGTTGTCCCGCAGGCATGCTCGATGTGCGGCCTTTGCATGGACGCCTGCGCGCACGGCGCGATACTGGGGGAGAAAAGAAAGCCGTTTTTGAGCGGCTATTCGCCTTTCGAGATCAGACAGAAGCGCTGCGTCAAGTGCGGCGAGTGCCTGCGCGTCTGCTCCGAGGGCGCAATCGAGGTCGTGGACGCGGCCCGCAAATGAGACTGCAAAATCCGTTGGCGATAAGCCCGAATTGAGGAGGATTTTCGATGTCGGAAAAGATAAAGGACGGGGCGGAAAAGATAAGGCTCAGGATTGACGGCAGGGAGACGGAGGTGCCGGCCGGCACCAACCTTATCGATGCCGCCCGGCTTGCCGGGGTCCATATACCCAACCTCTGCTACCTGAAGGGGATGAAGGGCATAGGCGCCTGCAGGCTCTGCATGGTCGAGGTCGAAGGCATGAAGGCGCCGCTTACCGCCTGCACCACGAAGGCCAAGGACAAAATGGTGGTCCATACGAAGAGCGAGAAGATCGACGAGATCAGGAAGTTCGTCATAGACCTCCTGCTCTCGATGCACCCGCTCGATTGCATGACCTGCACCAAGGCGGGCGTGTGCACGCTCCAGAAATACGCCTTTGACATGGATATAAAGGAGTCCTCCTTCACGAGGAAGAAAAACGGATATCCGACCGATGAGGCCAATCCGTTCATAAAGCGCGACCCGGAATACTGTGTGCTTTGCGGCAAGTGCGTGAGGGTCTGCCAGGACCAGGGCACGAACGTGCTGGAGTTCATGGGCAGGGGCGTGGGCTCCCGCGTGATCACGCCCGATGACAAGCCGCTCCAGGACTCGGAGTGCACGTTCTGCGGAAGCTGCATCGACGTCTGCCCCGTAAACGCCCTGCTGGAGAGCAACGGGCGGCGCAGCGGCAGGCAGTGGGACTATGAAAGCGTGGACTCCGCGTGCCTGCTCTGCGGATGCGGCTGCGGGATAAATGTCAGCACGCAGGACGGCAGGGTCGTAAAGATAAACGCCGGCGCCCCTGAAGGCTCCGCCGAGAGATACATCTGCGCCTACGGAAGGTTCGGCTTCGATTGCATCGAGGCCGACTCGAGGATTACCTCGCCCATGAAGCGCGTGGACGGCGAGTTGAGGCCGACGACCTGGCAGGACGCCCTGGGGACGGTCGCGTCAAAGCTCAGGGACGCGGGCAAGGACGCGGGCTTCATAGCCACGGCCGGTCTGCTCAATGAGGACGCCCTTACCCTGGCGAGACTGGCGGCGGCCGCCGGCGTGCCCAACGCCGATACGACGGCAAGCCTTTACTCAAGCCCCGGCACGCTGCCCGCGGACGGCGCGGCCGGCATCGAATCGGCCGATCTGATCGTGTTGGTGGACCTGGAGCCGGACCAGCGCAAAAGGGTCCTGCCCGCGCTCGACGCCGCGATAAGAAAGAGGGTGCATGCCGGCGCCGCGCTCGTCGTTGTGAACAGGTCGGCAACGGCGCTTTCGGCGGTCGCCTCGGCTACTGTTACGGGCAGCGAGGCGGATTGCCTCAAATCCATTACGAAGGCGCTGATCGACATTGGCGTCAACGGCAACAGGGAGCTTGCCTCCGTGGTTTCCGGCGCCGCCGCCGGCCCCGACGTGGAAAAGGCGGCGGCCCTGATCGCCGGGGCCCGGAATCCCGTTTTGCTGACCTCCCCGGCCATGTACCTGGCCGCCGCCAACATCGGCCTTCTGAAGGGCACGGTCGTCGCGGTCCCGTTTGAAAGCAACGCGAAGGGCGTTTTTGCCATGGGCCTCGGAGCAGCCGGGAAGTCTTACAGGGAGATGGCCTCGGGCGGCGCAAAGGTCCTTTACGCCGTGGGCGATGTCCCGGCCGGCGGGCGCCCCGAAAACACTGAGTTTCTCGTGGTCCAGGGCTCGCAGATGACGGAGTTTGCGAAACAGGCGGACATCGTGCTGCCCGCAGCCGCCTATCTTGAGGCCGGGGGCACCATTATCGACTGCCTTGGCAGGATAAGGAAGATAAAAATGGCAGTCCCGCCTCCCGGCGAGGCAAAGCCGCACAGGAAGATATTCGCCGAATTGGCCGGGGCCATGGGTGTGGATATAAGCGAGGCCACGGAGGGCGAGGCCGCGAGCCTGGCCGCCGCGGCCAGACCGGCGGGGAAAGTCAACCCGTTTGAACGCACGGAAGGCCTCGATGCGGATCCCGGGGAGATGATGGAGTCCCTGAACGCCCCGGTAATAAGCGGCTCAAGGCTTCTTTGGCTCAGGGAGGCCGGGGTCAGGACGGGAAAATAACGCCGTATTTTCTGGAGGGCTGACGTACGGAACATCTGAGCATCAGGGAGGGTCATCGGGTTTTTTTCGGGCCTTGCCTTCCGGTTCCGCTTATCGAAGCCATTCCGCGATTCGAAACGACTGGAAATTGATTTAAAAAGCAAAGCTTTTGTAAAATAATGAGATAATGTGGATACCGGCAATGGTATCCGCATCTTCCCAAGGGTAGAAGGAGGTTGTAATGTCCAAGATAATCGCCTCAGCGGCGATCAGAGGCGCTAACCGGTTATACAGGGAAGCAGGGGAGATGCTTGAAAAGGCCATAGCCGGGAAGGGCGAGGAGCACCGGTTTGAATTTGTCGATACGGCCTTCCATCTTCCCATGATATACGCCATGACGGGTTTTCCCGTAAAGACGCTGGGGGACATGCGGACGGCGCTCGGATTTGCAAAAGACCTCCTGCACGAGGAACCCTCCCGGCACGTCTGGAAGCCATACCTGGGCGAGGCCCTTGATTCGGGGATGGCGACCCTTTTTGCCGAGGAGATACTTCTTGCCCTGAAGACCGACGCGGGACTTGAGCCTTACAAGGACCCGGAGACGGGTTTCGTCTATAACGGGTTTATAACCGACACCATACAACGGAATCTGGGCATCCAGCTTGTGGACGGCACCATGCCGGGGTTTGCCGCGATAATAGGGGCGGCCCCCGACGAAGACACGGCCGTGAAGATCGTAAGGGAGCTCCAGGAGAAAAACATCCTTACCTTTCTCTCCGGGAACGTAAAGGGCGAGAGCGTTACAAAGCAGTTGCTGAGGAAAGGGGTCGAGCTGGGATGGGACACGAGGATAGTGCCCCTGGGGCCCGAAACCGAGCACACCCTTTACGCCCTGGACTGGGCCATAAGGGCCTCTCTTATCTTCGGCGCAAAAAAACCGGGAGATTACAAGGCGCACCTGAAATACCAGAAGGACAGGGTTTTTGCGTTCGCCATGGTCCTGGGCGAGCTTGACGACATCATATGGACGACCGGGGCCGGCGCAATAAACATGGGGTTCCCGGCCGTCGCCGACACCGACGTGCCTGTCGTTCACCCGAGCGGCGTATGCATCTACGAGGAAGTAGACAAGGAGTTCGACCACACGAAGATCGTCCAGAAGGCCATAGAGGTGCGGGGGCTCAAGATCGTAGTCGAAAAACCGCCCATCCCCGTGGCGTACGGCGCGGCCTTCGAAGGCGAGCGGATACGCAAGGAGGACATGTTCATAGAGTTCGGCGGGCAGAGGACCCCGGCCTTCGAATGGGTGCGGATGCGTGAGATGGACGAGGTCGAGGACGGCAAGATCGAGATCATAGGCGAGAACTGGAAAGAGCTTTATGAAAAGGGCGGCAAGATGCCCTTCGGTCTCATCATAGACGTCGCGGGCAGGAAGATGCACAAGGACTTCGAGGCCGTTATCGAAAGAAAGATACACCATAACATAAACGAGGGACAGGGGCTCTGGCACATGGGCCAGAGGGACTTGAACTGGGTAAGGATAAGCAAGGCGGCAAAGGCCGCGGGCATCACCCTGGAGCACCTGGGCGTAATAATGACGACGATGATGAGGCACCGCTTCCGCTCGATCCTGGACAAGGTGCAGGTCAGCATATACACCGGCGAAAAGGAAGTCCTGGGCCTGATGGAGGAAGCCAGGAAGGCGTATGCGGAAAGGGACAGCAGGCTGGGCTCCATGGTCGACGAATCGGTGGACCTCTTCTATTCATGCCTTTTGTGCCAGAGTTTTGCGCCCAGCCACGTCTGCATCATAACGGCCGAGAGGCTCGGCCTCTGCGGGGCCTACAACTGGCTTGACGCCAGGGCCGCATACGAGATTGACCCCACCGGGGGCAACCAGCCGGTCCCCAAGGGACAGTTGCTTGACGCCAGGTACGGCCGGTACACCGGCGTCGACGAGTACCTGAAGAAATCGACGGGCGGCGCGGTCGAGACCCTGAACCTCTATACGATAATGGAAAACCCCATGACCTCCTGCGGCTGCTTCGAGTGCATCGTGGCCATAGTGCCCGAGGCAAACGGGGTGATGGTAGTGCAGAGGGGGCACCAGGGGATGACTCCCGCCGGGATGAAGTTTTCCACCCTCGCCGGCTCCGTCGGCGGCGGCATGCAGACCCCGGGATTCATGGGCATAGGCAGGAATTTCATAACCAGCAAGAAGTTCCTCGCCGGCGACGGGGGCATAAAAAGGATAGTCTGGATGACCAAAAATCTCAAGGAGAGCCTCAAGAGCGCGTTCGAGGCGAGGGCGGCCGAGGTAGGCGCCCCGGGGCTCCTGGACAAGATCGCTGACGAGACCGTGGCCGAGGATTCCGAGAAGCTGCTGGAATTTCTTGCGGACGTGGAACACCCGGCACTCGGAATGGACCCCATGATATAAAGGCGCGAACGGTTTTTAACGCGAAAAAAACGGCACCGGAGGATATTTTCCATGGAGCAAAGGATTAAGATAAAGAACGCGAGCGAGGCCGCACAGAAGATCATCGAGTGGGGAGAGGCCGAGGGCCTGGTCACCTGTTTCGAGAGGGCCGAGAAGATGAAACCCTGCCCGATAGGGGAAACGGGGGCCTGCTGCAAGGTCTGCCACATGGGCCCGTGCAGGCTTGTGGGTCCGAAGGCGGAGGAAGAGGCCACGGGCGTCTGCGGGGCGCAACTCTCCACCATCGCGGCAAGAAATCTCCTCCGGATGGTGGCGGCCGGCACCGCTGCCCACTCCGACCACGCGCGCAGCATGGCCCTTACGCTGCTGGCTGTGGGCGAGGGCAAGACGAGCGATTTCGAGATAAAGGACCCGGCCAAGCTCATGCGCATGGCGGAGATACTTGAAATAGATTCCTCCGGCAAAGAGATAAAGGACCTGGCCAGGGAAGTGGCCCTGAAACTGCTTGAGGACTTCAGCCGCCGCGACGGGGCTGTGGGTTACGCCAGGCGCGCCCCCGCGAAGACGCAGGAGAGGTGGCGGAAGTGGGGCATCGTGCCCCGCTCCATAGACCGGGAGGTCGTGGAGGCGATGCACCGGACCAATATGGGCGTCGACCACGACCCGGACCATCTCCTCCTGCACGCGCTCAAGACCTCGCTTGCGGACGGGTGGTCCGGCTCCATGATGGCAACCGATATTACGGACGTGCTCTTCGGCACGCCCAAACCGGTCCGGGCCGAGTCCAGCTTCGGCATCTTCAAGCCTGACCACGTCAACCTGGTGATTCACGGGCACGAACCCACGCTGGCCGAGGCGATCATAGACGTGGTGGCCGAGCCGGAGCTTGTGGAATACGCGAAGTCCAAGGGGGCCAAGGGCATAAACCTGGGCGGGATGTGCTGCACGGCCAATGAAGTGCTGATGCGGCACGGCATACCGACTTCCGGGGGCTTTACGAACCAGGAGCTTGGCGTAATGACCGGGCTCGTGGACGCGATAGCCGTGGACGTGCAGTGCATAATGCCGGCCATAGTGGAGATGGCCAAAAAATTCCACACAAAGGTCATAACCACCTCGGAGAAGGCGATGACGCAGGGCGCGACCCACGTGGCCTTTGACGAGCACCACGCCAGAGAGGCCGCAAGAAAGATCGCGCGCATCGCCATAGACAATTTCCCCATGAGGACGAAAAAAGGCAAATTCGTGGAGTCGGACAAGGCGCCCGTGATAGCCGGGTTTTCCCACGAATATATAGAGTACATGCAGGGGGGCAGGTGGCGCGCCTCTTTCCGGCCGCTCAATGACGCCATAATGGCCGGGCGCATCCGGGGCGTGGTGGCCCTCGTTGGCTGCGACAACCCCAGGGTGCCCGCAACCGGCCTCTTCCGTTACCTCGCGGTGGAGTTCATTAAACAGGACGTCCTGGTGGTCACCACCGGATGCGGCGCGAACGCTTACGCGGCCGCCGGGTTTCTTACACCCGAGACCGCGCTCGAGCATGCCGGCCCCGGGCTGCGGGAGGTCTGCGAGGCGATAGGCATACCCCCGATACTCCATCTGGGCGCCTGCGTCGACAATTCGAGGATACTTACCATCGCCTCGGCGATGGCGGCCGAGGGCGGCCTGTCGGACGAGATAGGCGGGATGCCCGCCGTCGGCATCGCCCCCGAGTGGATGAGCGAGAAGGCGATAGCCATAGCCTGCTACTTCGCGGCTTCCGGCGTCCCGGTTATCTTTGGAGGCGGTTCCTCGCCGGTCGGCGCGAGCAAGGAGGTCACCAACCTGATGACCAATGTCTGGTACGAGAGGTTCCTGGGCGCCCTGCACTTCGAGAAGGACCCCGAACAGGTGCTTGCCCTCTCGCTGGAGTACATAGACAAGGCCAGGGTGAACCTGAAACTGAAGAAATACGAGCCCGGCAGGTTCGGCACGGAGCGCGTGCTTATGGATATGGCGGCAAGAAGAGAGCTTGAAAGGGCCGCGAAGCCGCATCTGGGCGTCGGGTAGACCAAAAAGGCAGAAAATCGGAAAAGGCGGATAGCCAAATGGCCTGTGGGCATCGTATCCCCGGCGGGGGGGACGCGGTTTTGCATGGCCCCGAATTTCCCGGTACAGGATTTTGAAAAGCATGACGGTCCCCATGGGAGGTTTTTTTTCATGGCGGAAATAATAGATAAAAGACTTCTTCGCCCCCCGGACATCTTCTATTACAAACTGGCCGTTCCATCCATCGCCGCCAAGGCGAAACCCGGGCAGTTCGTAATAATCAGGCTGCATGACAGGGGGGAAAGGATACCCCTTTCCCTTGCGGACATCGATCCGGCCGGGGGCACCATAAGCCTGGTGGTGATGTGCGTGGGCAAAACGACCAGCGAGCTAGCCACTCTTCAAAAGGGAGACAATATTAAAGACGTCTGCGGCCCGCTTGGAAACCCGACCCGTATCCATAACGCCGGGAAGGTCGTCCTTGTGGGCGGCGGCTTCGGAGTTGCGCCCCTTTACCCCATCGGCAGGGCCTTCAAGGACGCGGGGAGCCGCGTGGTCACTATAATGGGAGCAAGGAACAAGGGCCTGCTCATATACGGGAGGGAGATGGAGGGCATAAGCGAACGGGTCATCGTCTCCACCGAGGACGGCAGCGCCGGGACCAAAGGCGTAATCACGGACGCGCTTGAAATGGAGCTTAAGGAAAACGGCGCGGACCTGGTGGTGGCCGTCGGCCCCGCCCGCATGATGCAGGCCGCGTGCGGGAAGACCGGGACTTTCGGAGTAGAGACGGTCGTCAGCCTGAACGCGGTGATGATAGACGGCACCGGCATGTGCGGAGGCTGCCGGGTGAGGGTCGGCGGAGAGACGAAATTCGTCTGCATAGATGGGCCGGATTTCGACGGCGCGCTCGTGGACTGGGACCTGCTCATCAAGAGGCAGAGACAGTACAGGGCCGAGGAGAAGGAATCATTCGAGCAATGGAAAAAAAACCACAATCTGGAATGAGCGGGCCGCGGGATGATAAGGGCGGCAAAAAAATAATCCCGAACAGGGTCCCGGCGCGGGAGCTGGACCCGCGGGAACGCCGTTTGAATTTCGAGGAGGTGAACTTAGGCTACGACGCCGGCCAAGCGGTGCGGGAGGCCGGCAGATGCCTTAATTGCCGCAAACGGCCGTGCGTTGCCGGCTGCCCCGTGGGCGTGCCCATCCCGGACTTCATAGCGTCGGTTTCAAGGGGTGATTTTGCCGGGGCATACAGGATAATAAGGAGCGCCAACGCTCTGCCGGCCGTTTGCGGCAGGGTTTGTCCGCAGGAAACCCAGTGCGAAGGCGTATGCACGGTCGGCAGAAAGCATGAGGCCGTGGCCATAGGAAGGCTGGAGCGGTTCGTCGCCGACTGGCGGATGAAAGAGCAGGGAGCCGCCAGGACGCAAAAATCCCCCCGGAAATCCGGAGCGCCGGAAACCCCGGACGGCGCGGGCGGCAGGGTGGCCGTGGTGGGCAGCGGGCCCGCCGGCATAACCTGCGCCTATGATCTTGCGCAACTGGGGCACAAGGTCACGATATTCGAGGCCCTGCACGAGCCCGGCGGCGTCCTTTTCTACGGCATACCCGAGTTCCGCCTCCCGAAGAGCATCGTGGCCAGGGAGATGGACAACCTGAAGGACATGGGGGTCCTGATAAAGACCAACGCCGTTATCGGCAGGCTGCTGGGGCTCGGGGAGCTGACGGAGCAATTCGATGCTGTTTTCATCGGCACGGGGGCGGGGCTGCCCAGGTTTCAGGGCATACCCGGCGAGGACTTAAACGGCGTTTATTCGGCCAACGAATTCCTGACCCGCACGAACCTCATGCGCGCATACAGGTTTCCGGCTTACGATACCCCGATCAAGGCGGGACGGCGCGTGGCGGTCATAGGCGGGGGCAACGTGGCGATGGATGCGGCGCGGACGGCCATTCGCCTTGGGGCGGAATCGGTAACGCTCGTCTACAGAAGAGGCGAGGCCGAGCTTCCCGCACGGGCCGAGGAGGTGCGTCACGCGAAAGAAGAAGGCCTCCTTTTCGAGATGTGCACCCTGCCGGTCGAAATCACGGGCGATGACGGATATGTAAGCGGCCTTAAGTGTCTCAGAATGAGCCTCTGCGAGCCCGGCCCGGGCGACTTGCCCGGCAGAAAAGTCCCCAAGCCGATAAGCGGCTCCGAATTCTCAATCCCCGCGGACACCGTCATCGTGGCCATAGGGACAAGCGCAAACCCGCTTCTGACCGGCTCGGCCCGGGGGCTGCGGCTTCGCCGCGGCTATATCGAAACCGATGATACGTGCGCCACGAGCCTCCGCGGGGTCTTTGCCGGCGGGGACATAGTCACGGGTTCCGGGTTGACGGTAAGCGCCGCGATGGGCGCCGGCAGAAAGGCCGCAAAGGCCATCCACGAATATGTAGTCTCCAAAAAGGGCTGACAAACCCTCAAACTCTCCGTCCCGCAGTGGAATTAAATGGATAGCGAGCGTATTGCCCTGTGGCTTGCCACAGGGTTAAGCGAGCGAATATGATAAAAAATTAAAATTCCTTACATTAGATTCCCTGCGGCTTGCCGCAGGGAAGATCAATGGATAGCGAGCGTATTGCCCTGCGTATCGCAGGACTTGCCACAGGGTTAAGCGAGCCGGGAATCCAAGTTGTAAAAACGTCAAAATGGATGCCCGATTAACCCCGCCGATGGCGGGGCGGCATGACGTCCCCTGGGGATGCTTACGTTTCTAAACCTTATTT
>JAJYGJ010000235.1 GCA_021790695.1 Nitrospirota bacterium
TGTCTTTCTCGAACAGCGAGGGGAAGGCGCTTTTTACCGCCTGGCGCATTTCTTCCCGGAACTGCGCGAGGTCCCATTTGCTCCTTGCGATCCCCATTATGAAAAACTGCTCCGGCAGAAGGGAATGGACACTCAGTTGATAAAGGGCCGGCAGTATTTTCTTGCCTGCCAGGTCCCCCGTGGCGCCGAACAGGAAAAGGCTGAAGGGCCGAGGAATCTCAAGCTCGCAGCCCTTTGGCATGCGGGGCTTCTCCATCGTCTTCATTTGGCGGTCTCCGCGAGCCCCGCGCCCTGATATGAGATGCGCGCTATCGCGGCCCAGTCGGCCCCGCCCAGGCCCTGCGCCAACGCGGCCAGAAACCGGTCATGGACAAGACCGGCCAGGGGCATGGGGATCAGATATTCCTCCGCGGCGGCGTTCAGGAGCCGGTTGTCCTTGAACCCCAGAGACAATTTGAACCCCGCGGGTTCGAATATATCGCTTGCTATGATGGCCCCGTAATTGCGATAGACCGGCGTATTGAATAATGAACCCGTGAGGATATCCAGAAACGCCTTCGCGTCGATTCCCGCCCTTCTGACAAACGCGAAGGCCTCCGCCAGGCCTTCGATCATGGCCGTAAGCAGAAAGTTCGCGGCCAGCTTGATGGAATTGGCCGCGGCGGCGTCCTCGCCCGCGAAAAACGTCTTTTGCCCCAGCGCGTCAAACAGGGGCCGGCAACGCTCGACCTGCTCTCCGGGGCCGGCGGCTATTATGAACAACTTTGCGGCGGCCGCCGCATCGGGCCGGCCCAGGACCGGAGCGGAGACGTAGTGCTGGCCTTTTTCGTGATGGGCCGCGGCCAGCCGGCGTGACAACTGGACGCTTATCGTACTCATCGAAATATGGACGGCGCCGGCCGGAAGGCGGTCCAGGATCCCCCAGCCGGGAGAATTGCCGGGGGCGAAGACCACATCCTCCAGGGCCCGGTCATCGGCCAGCATCGTGATAAGCGCTTCAGCCTGAGAGGCCGCGTCCCCGGGGGTTTCGGCGACCCTGGCGCCCAGCGGCTGGAACTGGCCTGCGCGGCTTCCGGTCCGGTTGTAAACCGCGAGCTGGTGCCCCGCGCCAATCAGGTTTCGCGCCATGGGCGCCCCCATGTTCCCCAAACCTATGAAACCCGCCTTCATCTATCGTCTCCTTTCGGGTTGAACGCATATATCGTTTCTGATTACTGTTACGTGCACTCCTTCAGTAAACCATCTCAGATATTATGAGGTTGTCAAGTGGAAGGAAGTGTCGGTGGTGTCTCAGTTTCGCGTTGCCGCTTTTTTCAGACTTCGATAGCGCCGGATGAGCGCATTCGTTGAACTGTCGTGTCCGAGCCGCGGCTCTTCAACGCTTTCCAGCTCGGGGATTATGCGCTTGGCCAGGGCCTTGCCAAGCTCGACCCCCCACTGGTCGAAAGAGTCCACCCCCCAGATCGTTCCCTGGGTGAAGACGCTATGTTCATAGAGACAAACGAGTTTGCCCAGCGTCTCCGGCGTGAGCCGCCCGGCCAGGATGGTGTTGGACGGGCGGTTGCCCTCGAAGACGCGGTGCGGCACGAGCCCTTCCGGCGTCCCCTCCGCCCTGACTTCGCCCTCTGTCCTGCCGAAAGCTAGTGCTTCAGTTTGGGCAAACAGGTTGGCCATCAGCAGGTCGTGTTGATCGCCCACGGGATTCAGCGTCCGGCCAAAGCCTATGAAGTCGCACGGGATCAGCCTTGTCCCCTGGTGAATGAGCTGATAGAACGAGTGCTGGCCGTTGGTGCCCGGCTCTCCCCAGTAAACGGGCCCCGTATCGTAGTCCACCGGGAGGCCCTCGATCGTGACGTGCTTTCCGTTACTCTCCATGGTCAACTGCTGGAGATAGGCGGGGAAGCGCTTCAGGTACTGGTCGTAAGGCAGGACGGCCACAGTCTGCGCACCGAAGAAGTTGTTGTACCAGACCGCAAGAAGCCCCATCAGCACCGGCAGGTTCTTCTCGAAGGGGGCGGTGCGGAAGTGTTCGTCCATCTCGCGGAAGCCGGCCAGCATCAGGCGGAAGTTCTCAGGCCCGATGGCTATCATGGTCGACAGCCCTATCGCGGAGTCCATCGAGTAGCGGCCGCCGACCCAGTCCCAGAACCCGAACATGTTGGCCGTATCGATGCCGAATTTCGCCACCTCGCGGGCGTTGGTCGAGACGGCCACGAAGTGCCGGGCTATCGCCTCTTCGTGGCGCAATGCTTTGAGCATCCACCCGCGCGCGCTAAAAGCGTTGGTCATCGTCTCCAGGGTCGTAAAAGTCTTCGAGGAGATGATGAACAGTGTCTCTTCCGGGTCCATGCCGCGCGTGGCCTCCGCGAAGTCGGTCCCGTCCACGTTCGAGACGAAACGGAAGGTCATGTCTCCGCTGCTGTAATGCCTCAGCGCCTCATAGGCCATGACGGGGCCCAGGTCGGACCCCCCGATGCCGATATTGATGACGTTTCTGATGGGTCTTCCGCCGTATCCGCGCCACTGGCCGCCCCTGACCCGCTCCGAGAATTCAGCCATCCTGTCCAGGACGGCATGCACACCGGGCACGACATCCTGGCCATCGACGATGACCCGCTCGCCCCTGGGCGCGCGCAGGGCCGTGTGAAGGACTGCCCGGCCCTCCGTGACGTTGATCTTTTTGCCCTGGAACATGGCTTCGATCGCCTCCGGGAGGCCGCATTCCACGGCAAGCCTGATGAGGAGCCGGACCGTCTCGTCCGTTACGCGGTTTTTAGAGTAGTCGAGATAGATGCCGGCCGCTTCGGACGTCAGGCGTTCGCCCCGTCCGGGATCTTCGGCGAAAAGGGAGCGCAGATGCAGATCGCGAATCTTGCGATAATGTTCTTCAAGCGCCTCCCATGCCGGCCGCTCTCTGAGCCTCCCGGATGTCTTGCTCTTTTTTTTCATCCATCCTCTCCCTGTTTTGACTGTCTTGATATAACGGCGTTCGATTGGAACTTTCGTCCCGGGGATGCCGCACCCCAGCCGCCCTGTCCGGATGTCAGGCGGTAAGTCTAAGGGGTCTGTCGCGTGGTTGAGATGACCAGACCGGGGCCCGCGCCAGGCTGCCGACCGGGTCAGGCTGGCCCGCGCCAGGCCGGCCTGCGATTGCTCCCGCAAACGCGGGACCGCGGCCCTTTAAAGTCCGCCCTGCCCGGTTTCAGCCGCGGGCGAGACCGCCTTTTTTTTCCTGCCCCGCTTGCCCGGGGCCGCACCGGCTTTTTTTACCCGCCCCCGGGATGAAGACCTCGCCTTCTTCGGGGCCTGGCGCTTGGCTTCGCCCAGCACACTTTTTCTGATGTCATTGAGTAAGGCCTCCACGCTCTTCTGCCTCGTCCCTTCAGGGATGAGACTGATAAGGTGCTTTAATTGTTCGGAGAGCTTGCCGCTCAATGTACGGACTTCGGCGATTCGCTTTTCACTCTGTTCTTTAATTAAAGCGATTATATCGGACACTGTGGACCTCCGGGAGGTTTTTGAATACTATAGGTTGTTAAAAGGGATCTGTCAAGAAATCGGGATTGGGAGGCCCCGGATTGGGGTAAGCGGGATTGCCGCCCCCAGTGCCTTGGGCAACCCCTGAGCGCCATCACGATTGCCACGGCGAGGATCACCAACGCCACGGCCGGGCCTTTCCACTTCCCCGGCGCGGCAGCCCCGGGACCGCTTTTCTCAGCCTGGAGCGCCGTCTTTTTCTTTCGCCCCCGCCTTTTTTTCAAAATCTTCTTTTTCAGGATAAAACCAAATCCCCTCTTTTCAAAATAAAATAAAAACCTGTCCCCATAACGCCCGGCGTCTTTCAGATGGGAAAGCCCAGGCCGCCGGGGCTATTATAACAAACCTGCCATACCGGTCCGCGCTTTTTGATAAAATGGGGGTGCGCTTTTTGATAAAATAGGGAACGTAAAAAAACAGGGGCGCCTTTACGCGGAGGAAAAAATGGCGATCGAAGCGAAAATCGAAGGCAATAAGCTTGTCATCACATGCGATCTGGAAGAACCCACGCCGAGCGCATCGGGCAAAACCCTTGTCGTGGCAAGCACGAGGGGAAATATGAAAACGTCGTGCGTTGTAAACGGCAAGCCGCTGATCATCGGCTTGAACGCGTATATTTATAAATAAGCCCCCTTGAGGGCGGCCATGGCCCTTGATCGACCGCTATGTCTATTTATTTCAGGAAGATTGATATTTTTATTTTTTACTCCGGGCCGGGCTCGAACTTGTAGCCGATGCCGTAGACCGAATGGATGAGCCTGGCCTCGGCGCCCAGGGCGGCCTCGATCTTCCTGCGCAACTTTTTTATGTGACTGTCGATGGTGCGATCGGTAACGATGCGTTCGTCGGTATAGATCTTGTCCATAAGCTGCTGACGGTTATAAATCCGGCCCGGATTGCCGGCCAGAAATTGCAGCAATTTGAATTCAACCGCTGTGAGTTCCAGGTCGTGCCCATCGAGCTTGGCCCGGTAGCGGTCTTCGTCCAGGACGAGACCCCGGTCCCGGACCGCCCCGTGGACCATCTGACCGCCTTGCGTCCGACGCAGGACGGCCTTGACCCGCGCCACCACCTCCCGGGGGCTGAAGGGTTTGCAGATGTAATCATCCGCGCCCAGTTCAAGGCCCAGCAATCGGTCGATCTCCTCGATCCGCGCCGTCACTATTATTATGGGCACACTGGAGAATCTGCGGACGTCCTTGCAGATTTCCATGCCGCCCTGTCCCGGGAGCATCAAATCCAGGAGCACAAGATCGGGTTTTTGCGCCCGGACCAGGTCCACGGCCTCCGCGCCGTTTGAAAGACAAATCGGCTCGAACCCGGAGGCCCGCAGGTAATCGGAAAGCAGGCCTGAAAGTTTGGGCTCGTCTTCAACAACGAGAATATTGCCGCTCATGAGTTTCCGGAAACCGGCAGAATCGCCCTGATCATCACACCTCCCGAAGGTGACGGATGCGCGGAAATGGTCCCGGCATGGGCCTCAATGATATTCCTGCATATTGACAGGCCGAGCCCGGCTCCGCCCGATGCCCGGTCCCTGGACCCCTCCACGCGATAGAGGCGGTCAAAGAGCCTGGCCAGTTCGCTTTCCGGCACGCCCGGAGCGGAGTCTTCAAATTCAATGGCAATCCGTCCGTCATTGCGCGACAGACGGACAATAAGTCCCCCCCCGGCGTCGGTGTATTTCAAGGAGTTGTCAAGCAAATTTCCAAAAAGCTGGTAAAGCCGCTCATTATCGGCAAACACCGTAAATTCAGGCCCCCGGGCAACGTCCAGGACAAGCATGATCCCCTTGCGGATAAACTCCGGACGATAGGATTCCACGGAATCCCTGAGGATGTCGCCCAGGTCGAGATTCCCCTTGTGGTAGGCCAACGCGCCCAGGTCCGAGAGGGAGAGCTGGTATAAATCATCGACGAGGCGATGCAGCCGCAACACCTCGGCATGGAGCGAGCTTATGGCCTCCGGCGTCGTGTCTCGTATCCCCTCCAGAAGCGCTTCGGTCTCGCCCCGCAGGACCGACAGGGGGGTGCGCAATTCGTGGGATATGTCGGCGACCCACTGGCGCCGCGCCTTCTCGTTTTTTTCGAGCGTCAGGGCCATTTCATTGAAATCCCGGGCCAACCGGCCCATTTCATCGGATGAAGAAACGGGTATCCGGACAGAGTACCTGCCGGATGCAAGATCGTGGGTTGCCCGGGCCATGGCCCTGATCGGCCGGACTATGCGTTTTGCGAGAGGAATGGAGAATATGATGACTACCAAAACCATGCCCACCGCGGCAAAGACCAGGGCCAGCCTTTGCCTCTTTAGAAACTCGAGCTGGAGAGGACCAAGAAAATGCGTCCGGGACACAAGCCCTATATAACCCACGGTTTTGCCGGCGTACACTATCGGCCTGAAATTAGCCTCTTTAGCGTATGTTGGATTGCCGATTACGGGAATTCTGGCTGCATCCAAAAGGATAAAGCGTCCTCTTATGAAAAACATTCGTGCTCCGCGCGGAGGCCCCGGCGGCGGCGGGAAAGGCGGATGCTCCCACCCGCCCCGGCCGGGCCCTTTCGATTGATCGGGCGCGAAGCCATCATCGGGATGTCCGGCCATCAACCGCATTATCCGGGGTCTCGGGTTATCCCGCAGAAAATCCCAACTGCCATGCTCGGCATAGACCTGGGCCAGCCTTTCGGATAACCTTTCCAGCACGCTTTGATCCAGATAGTGCATGAACCCGCGGTTAATGCTCCAATGCATTATCAGGAAAACGCAGAAGACCGCCAGAGACACGGCCGTGAGGATTGAAAGAAAAAGCCGGTGCGTAATTCCGATTTTCATGGGCCCTTTTTCAAATCTTAAAAAAACATCCCCGCCCCAATTCGGTTCTATTATATATCTTAAAATCGTTCAATAACCACACCGGTCCGGGCCCGCCGCGAAATTTCCTCATTTCTTCCATATTTGCGCCATATTCGTTTGGTATTGTGGATTTATGGCAACATGTTTGCCTGTAAGCGATTTCAAAAACCGGGAGGTGCACATGGGAAAGATTCTTGCGGTTTGGTTTCTGGGTTTCATGTTATTGGCATCCGCGGCGTACGGCGCCCAGGCGCCCATGCCGGGCTGCTCGTGCCTGAATGAGGGGATGTGTCAGCGGCGCATGGGGATGGTTGTCAGGGGCCTGGGCCTTAATGAACAGCAAAAGGACTCAATAAAGAAAATCGGATTCGGGCTTATGAAAGAGGCGGTGAGGAAAAGGGCGGACATTGCGGTCGCCCGGATAGAATTGAGGGAGCTCCTTCAAAAAGACAATGTAGACATGGGCGCCGTCGGGGCGAAACTAAAACAGATCGCGTCTCTTCAGACCGGTCTTTGCATGTCGCGCATAAAAGCAATGGAAGAAATCAAATCAAAGCTGACTCCTGAGCAGCGGTTGAAATTCAGGAAAGATATGACGGTATGGAGAATGAGAATGAGGCGGGGTGAATATACGTTCGCCCGGTGGCCGTTCATCGGGGAAACCCGCGGCATGGGCAATAGTCCGCCGCCCGCGCAATAGGAGATGGATCCGGCCGTAACAGGGATATGACCGCAACACGTCGGGGCAAGTCTTTAAAGAAAGGCTTGCCCGTTTATTTATATGTCAATATTGTCCCCTTCAGGACCAGGGACAAAAACATGCCGGCAGGAAATTCCGTATAGTAAGGCGGCCGGCGCGGCGGACTCCGGATTAAAAGTAATTTTTCCTTATTTGTTCCATATTTCTTCCACATTCGCCTGCTAATCTGGAACCATGGATGGGTCGTTTGCGAATAATGGATCTGAAGTGAAAGAGGAAGCCGGCGGCTCTTTTTTAAATGGCGCAAGGCCGAGAAAGGAATGGAAGCCCGCGCCTGATCACCCCTGGAGGCTCATGTATGAAATGAAGAGGAAGATTATCCGTCAAAAGCTCAAAAATGAGCGCAAAAACTGGCGCTATTAAATTGAAAAGAATAAAAAATCTTCTTTTGACAGGGGGGCGTTCTTCAGGTAAAACCACCGTTATCAAGAAAGTAATAGAGAATTTGGATGTCCCTGCAAACGGCTTTTACACGGAAGAGGAGTGGGAGGCATCGGCAAGGGTCGGTCTCCTGATAATCACGCTTGACGGCAGAAAATGCCGTTTTGCGCATCGAGACATCAATACCGCCCACAATGCGGGAAAATTCGGCGTCAGCATCGAAGATATCGAAAACGTGGCCGTCCCTTCCATTGCGCCCGTGGATACAAATGTCATTATCCTCGATGGAATCGGAAAGATGGAATGTTTTTCCATGGCTTTCAGGGAGGCTGTAATAAAGGCGCTTGACTCATCCAATATCGTCGTCGGGACATTGTTCCCGGGAGGAGACGATTTCAGCATGAAAATAAAGGGCAGAAAAGATGTTGGAATTCATGTGGTCACGTGGAATAACAGGACGCTGCTGCCGGATTTCATCCTGGGGGAAATATCGATCCTGATGCAGGATATGGGAAAAAAATTCCCGCAGTGAAAGAGCAGTGGGAAAATGTTGCCTGCCGGACCGCAAAATCGGGCTGATAAAAAAGGCCCGTCAAAAATTGTTTTCCCCCCGGAGCCCGGCCCAAAATCGCCGATTTGATAAAACCCGTTCATACGGGCCCCTTATCGCGGTCGGGATCCGGCCTGGCGGCGCGGGATGAATTCGCCGAAAAACAAAGGAATTCGCCCCTGATTCAGGGTCAAAATTGATTCCAAACGCCAATGATGAATGATGCGGAAACGGTTTTTTGGCATGGGAATTGCTGTGTAGATATTCGGCTTTATAGTTGTGCTGGAAGGAGGTGAATCGTATGAATATACAATCAATCGGCGGTATGAATCAGAACGTGAATTCCGTGAGGACCGATTTCCGGAATTTCAGCAGCGCTGCAGGCAACCTTCAGGGCGCTTTGAATTCCGGCAATCAGGACCAGATTACATTGTCCGAAACCGCGCTGTCGAAGGCGCTGGGGCAAATGCTTGGCGATGCGCCCGGCAATGCTCAAACGCAATCGGCCGGCGGCGGCAGCGGAGGTCAGTCCAACCCGATGCAGACTCTGCAAACTGATCTGCAGGCCCTCCGGAATGCGCTGAATTCAGCGTCAAGTTCGGGCACTTCCTCTTCAACTTCCAGTTCGGCAAATTCAACGCTGAGCGACGCGCTGGAGAAGATCGAAAGCGATCTCTCCGACATGAAATCGCACGCGCATCATAAAAGGCCGCACATGCTGATGCAGGATGCATCCTCGGCCAGTGCGGCCGGGGGCAGCCAGGCCGGGGCTTCCATGGCGGGTTTTCAAAACGACCTGAATGTCCTTGAGAACGCGCTGAATGCGGCAACCGGCAGCCAGGGCGCCGCTGACGCTGCTTCCAATTCAAACTCAAAAACCCTTGCGGCGGCGTTGAATCAGGTCCTGAGCGATATGTCTTACTTCGCTCAGGGTCAGTCGCCAGGCTACGGCAATTCAGGCGGCATGGCAGTCGAGACTTACGTCTAGATTTTTGAAAAAGAGGGGAGGGGACCGTCGTCCGGTCCCTTCGCCTCACGACCCGAATGCCCGGATTAACCGGGCAAACCGGGATGCGGGTATGACGGCAACCGACTTATGACCTTCCCATAATAGTCCGAACGTTCCGTGCTGTCATTCCCGCATGTCTCCCGATTAAGGCGCTCGGGGGCAGGCTTAAGCGGGAATCCGGCGGCTTGTCTTTATTTCCCGTGTGAAGTCAATGGTTGCCGTCTGGAGTTGCCCCGTACCGCGATACGGGGCCGGTATGAAAAACCCCCCGCTGTCTTGAGGCAGCGGGGGGTCTTATCTTAATATGACACCGGCCAGGCCGGCCGGCGATTATGCGCTACTTACGCCCGTGCTCCTCCGCGATGCGGATACGCTCCATCGCCCTGTCCAGCGCTGACTGGACGTGAGCGAAATCCTCACTGTCCTTCTTGGCGAGCAATGCCTCGGCGCGCTGCTTCGCCGCCATCGCCCTGTTCACGTCGATGTCTTCGGCCCGCTCCGCGCTGTCGGCCAGAACGACCATGCCCTGCTGGTTGACCTCGGCAAAACCCGCCCCCACGAAATAATACGACGGTTTGCCATCGGTCTTCGTGATGAAGGCCCCGATCCGCAGCGTAGTCAGCAGAGGCGCATGGCCTGCCAGCACGCCGAACTCGCCCATGCCGCCCTTCGCCATGAACACCTCGTCAACTTCCCCGCTGAACGCGGAACCGCGGGGCGTTACAATCTCCAGCTTTAATTTATCCATGAAACTACCTCTTGATGCCGAGCGCCGCGGCCCTTTCCTCGACCTCTTCTATCCCGCCAGCCATGTAGAAGGCCTGCTCCGGAATATCGTCGTACTTGCCTTCCACGAGGGCCTTGAAGCCCCTTATCGTGTCGGCCAGCTTCACGTATTTCCCCGGCCTGCCGGTAAAGACCTCCGCGACGTGGAAAGGCTGGGAAAGGAACCTCTGTATCTTCCTGGCGCGGGAGACGACCAGCTTGTCGTCCTCGGAAAGCTCCTCCATGCCCAGAATGGCGATAATGTCCTGCAACTCCTTGTATCTCTGAAGCACCATCTGCACCTGCCTTGCGACGGCGTAGTGCTCATCGCCGATGATCTTGGGGTCCAGGATGCGGGATGTGGAGTCAAGCGGATCGACGGCAGGATATATGCCCAGTTCCGCGATCTGCCTTGAAAGAACGACCGTCCCGTCCAGGTGCGTAAAGGCCGTTGCGACGGCCGGGTCGGTAAGGTCGTCGGCGGGGACGTATATGGCCTGCATCGACGTAATGGCGCCTTTTTTCGTGGTGGCAATACGCTCCTGCAGGGAACCCATGTCGGTTGCCAGGTTTGGCTGATATCCGACGGCCGACGGCATCCTTCCCAGCAGGGCCGACACCTCCGCGCCCGCAAGCGTAAACCTGAATATATTGTCTATGAAGATAAGGACGTCCTGCCCCTCGTCCCTGAAATACTCGGCGGCCGTGAGGGCCGACAGCCCCACCCTCAACCGCGCCCCCGGCGGCTCGTTCATCTGGCCGTATATCAGCGCGACCTTCGGAAGAACGCCGGATTCCTTCATTTCGAGGTAAAGGTCGTTGCCTTCCCTTGTCCGCTCGCCCACGCCCGCGAAAACCGACACCCCGCCGTGCTTCATGGCGATATTGTGGATCATCTCCATGATGACGACCGTCTTGCCGACGCCGGCGCCGCCGAACATGCCCATCTTGCCGCCCTTGACGAACGGGACGAGCATGTCGAAGACCTTGACGCCCGTCTCAAAGACCTGCTCCGTCGGCTCCTGCTCGGTAAACGCCGGGGCCTCCCTGTGGATCGCCCACCGCACGTCGCTATTCACCGGGCCCAGTTTGTCGACCGGATTGCCTATGACGTTCAATATCCTGCCAAGCGTAGCCTTGCCAACGGGGATCGATATGGGCGCGCCCGTATCCACCGCCTTCGTGCCGCGCACCAGGCCGTCCGTAACGCTCATCGCGATCGCTCTCACCTTGTTTTCACCAAGGTGGGAGGCGACCTCAAGCGTCAGGTTGATCTCCGGCCTGCCCTTCTCCGCGTCGCCGGGCTGCTCTATTGTTATGGCGTTCAGTATCTCGGGGAGCTTGTCCTCGAACTCCAGGTCCACCACCGCCCCGATGACCTGGTTGACCTTGCCCTCATTGACTTGGCTCATATATCTATCTTCCTCCGTGATTGATTCTTCTTACTTTTTAAGGGCCTCGACGCCGCCCACGATGTCCATCAGTTCCCGCGTGATCGTGGCCTGCCTCACCTTGTTTGCAACGAGCGTCATCCTCTGGATCATCTCCTGGGCGTTCTTGGAGGCGTTCTCCATGGCCGTCATCCTCGAGGCCTCTTCAGAAGTCTGAGACTCCAGCATAGCGCGAAACATCTTTATCTCCACGGCCTTCGGTATCAGCTCCTTGTAAAGCTCCGCCGCGTCCGGCTCGAATATGTACGGGCCGGCGGCCTCCGCCGCCGCTTCGGACGGCTCGCCCGCGCGCTCCTGCTCAAAGGGCAGAAGCTTGACAACCCTTACCACCTGGGTAACAACGTTCTTGAATTCGTTATAGACGAGGTATACCTCATCGAAGGCGCCGGACGCGTAGCCTTCCATTACATCGGCCGCGATATTCTGCGCGTGGCCGTAATCGATCTTGCCGGATATCCCGGTGACCGTACGCCGCGTGGCTATGTCCCTTCTTTTGTAATAATCCTGCGCCTTCCTGCCCACGGCGTTAATGCTCACCTGCAGTTGTTTGCCCTTAAGCTCCGCGATGAACGCGGCGGCAGCCTTCAGGACGTTTGCGTTGAAGGCGCCGCAGAGCCCCCTGTCGCTAGTGATGACCACAACCTCCACGGTCTTGGCCTCCCGTTTCACGAGAAGGGGATGGGCCTCGGCTTCGCTCAGGCCGCTCAGATTACCAAGGACCTGATATATCTTGTCGGAATACGGCCGCAGTTCGAGCATCCGCCCCTGGGCCTTCCGCAGCTTGGACGCGGCCACCATCTTCATGGCCTTCGTTATCTGGCTGGTGTTCTTGACAGCCTTTATGCTTCGTCTTATGTCTCTTAAGGTCGCCATCGTCTTTTACGCCGCAAAACTCTTCTTGAAGTGGTCGATACCCTGGGTAAGGTTCTGCTTCATGCCGTCGTCTATCGCCTTTTTATCGCGCAGCTCGGTCAGGATGTCGGCCTTGTTCTGCCTGAAATATCTGAGGAGGTCGTCCTCGAACCTCTTTATGGCCTCGAGCGGGACATCATCCAGGAAGCCCTGCGTGCCCGCGAAAAGGGTCACTATCTGCTCCTCCATCGGAAACGGCCCGTACTGGCCCTGTTTCAAAAGCTCAACCATCCTCTTGCCTCTTTCGATCTGCGCCAAAGTGGCCTTGTCCAGGTCGGAGCCGAACTGGGCGAAGGCCGCAAGCTCCCTGAACTGGGCCAGGTCCAGCCTGAGCGTGCCGGCCACCTGCTTCATCGCCTTGGTCTGCGCGGCGCCGCCGACGCGGCTGACCGAGAGACCGACGTTGACTGCCGGCCTCACGCCGGCGTAGAAGAGCTCGGGCTCGAGGTATATCTGGCCGTCCGTGATGGAAATGACGTTCGTGGGAATGTAGCCGGAGACGTCGCCCGCCTGCGTTTCAATTATCGGCAGCGCCGTGAGCGAGCCCCCGCCCAACTCCTTCGACACCTTCGCGGCCCTCTCAAGCAGCCTTGAGTGCAGATAGAAGACATCGCCGGGAAACGCCTCGCGCCCTGGCGGACGCCTGAGGAGCAGGGACAACTGCCTGTACGCGGCGGCCTGCTTGCTGAGATCGTCATATATGATGAGGGCGTGCTTGCCCGAATCCCTGAAATACTCGCCCATGGCGCAACCCGTGTAAGGGGCGATGAACTGAAGGGGCGCGGGCTCGCTGGCCGTGGAGGATACGATGATCGTGTGCTCCATAGCGCCGTTGGCCTCGAGTATCTGCTGAGTCCTGGCCACGTTCGCCCTTTTAAGCCCGCATGCCACGTATATGCAGACGACGTCTCCGCCCTTCTGATTTATGATGGCGTCAATGCCGATGGCCGTCTTGCCCGTCTGGCGGTCGCCGATGATCAGCTCCCTCTGGCCCCTGCCTATCGGGATCATGGCGTCAATGGCCTTCAGCCCCGTCTGGAGCGGCTCGCGGACGGGCTGCCTCTCGACGATGCCCGGCGCGACGACGTCGACCATCCTGCTGAACTTGGTGTTGATCGGCCCCTTGCCGTCTATCGGCTGGCCTATGGCGTTTACGACCCTGCCTATTAGGGCCTCGCCCACGGGCGTCTGCATGATCCTGCCCGTGCGCTTCACCACGTCGCCCTCCTTGACGAGCGTGTCTTCGCCGAAGAGGACCGCGCCCACGGCGTCCTCCTCCAGGTTCAACGCCATGCCGTAGACGTTGTTCGGGAACTCCAGAAGCTCCGAGGCCATGCAGTTTTCAAGCCCGTAGATCTTGGCGATACCGTCGCCGATGCTGGTGACGGTGCCCACTTCGCTTACGTCGACGCGTTTTTCGAAGTCCGATATCTGCTTCTTCAGATATTGGCTTATTTCCTCAACTTTGATTTCCATTGATCAATCACCCCTTTATAAGCTCTTCTTTCAGAAGTCTAAGCTGGCCCTTCAGGCTGCTGTCGAACATGGTGCTCTCCACCTGCACAAGCACGCCCCCAAGCACGGAGGGATCGCGCACATACTCTATGTCAACGTCTCTGCCCGTGAGCTTCTTCAAGGCGGTCTTGAGCCTGTCCGCAAGCGGCCCCTCCGCGGGAAAATCGACGGCCGATGTCACGACCGCCTTCGCGCGCCGCGCATAATCTAGATAGAGCTTCACCGCGCTTTCGACAATGCCGTCGAGACGGTTCACCGCATCGATGCCAATCAGGTACTCAAAAAACTTGCGGGTCCCCTCTGAAAGGGAAAGCCTTCTGGCTATCTCCCCCATCATCTTCTTTTTCTCGTCGGTGGAAAACTGGGGGCCCTCGAAAAAGCCCCGCGTGCCGGGGTTGCCCATTATGGCCCCCCTCACCGTCCCAAGTTCCTCGACCGCGACCAGGTTCTGCCTTCCCACGTGGTTCAGGAATTTTCTCGCCAGTTTTTTCTCCAGCCTGTTATCTTTTTTCAACTTTTCGCCTCTAGATGGGATATGGCCTCATCGAGGAGCTTCTTCTGTTCCCCGGGGGTCATTTTCTCGGAAAGTTTTTTCTCGGCGAGCCCGACGGCAAGTTCCGCGGCCTCTTTCCTTATGGCGTCCTTCGCGTTCTTCAACTCGAAGGAGAGATAGGCGTCCGCGTGCTCGGCGATCTTGCGGCTCATGCGCTCAGCCTCCTGGACCAGCGCCTCCCTTTCCGCCTCGCCCGATTTCTTCGCGGTCCGGAGGATCTCCTCAAGCTCCGCGTCCTTGAGCCTGAGCCTTTCCTCGACCTCCCGGAGCGCCTTCTCCGCCGTCTCCCTGGCCTTGCGGGCCTCCTCGACGCTTTTGGCTATGCCCTCGGTGCGGGCCTTCAGGTACTTCGCAAGCGGCTTCTTGGTCAACCACACAATCACCGTGATGAATATGACGAAGTTTACTATCTGGAGGATCCAGCCCTTCACGCTGTAGACCGACCCGGTGGCATCGGCGGCAAGGGCCGCCTGAGCTGGGACGAGCATCATCCAGAAAAACGCCAGTGCCTTTATCTTGTTCGCGGCCTTCATATTATTCATGCCTTTACCAGTTTCTCGAGAATGCCGTCTGAGAACTTCTCGGCCTCGGCCCTGAGCGTCTGCCTCGCCTTGAGGACCTCGACCCCCAGCTCCTGCTTTATCTTCTCGGTGCGTTTCATCGCCTCTTCATGGGCCTTCGCGAGGGCCTGCCGCTGTTTGTCAAGCCCCTCGGCCCGGAGCCCCTCGAACAACTCCTTGGACTTTGCCCGCGCAAGCTCAAGCTCCCGTTTCATGGCGACAAGCTGATCTTCCCGCTTGACCCCCATCTGCCTGGCCGCCTCCAGGGCGCCGTCCACGGCCGACCGCCTCTCCTTGATGATGTTCAGGAAAGGCTTGAACAACAAAACATGCATTATAGGTACCAGGACTATGAAATTGATGACAAGGACAAAGTACCACCGCCAGTCAATCTGCATTGATGCCTCCTCGGAAAACACGCAAAGTACGTGATACTATCAAATTGAAAAAAACCTTGTCAAGACGCAATATAAATGAATAAAAAATATAAATAGCCT
>JAJYGJ010000020.1 GCA_021790695.1 Nitrospirota bacterium
GCCCTGTCACAATCGCCATGCTGCTTGAAAACACCGTGCGCTCCGCACAGAGGAACAGTTTTTAAAAAGCCTTCTTATTTCAAGTAGATTTTTGCAACGATTACTGGCGGGCCAGCACAAATCGCGAGATGAATTCCGGTATGCATGTTTGGAATTGAAATTTAATTTTGCATGGACAATTCCGGGGACACAATACCTAATGCGAATTTCGAATTTTGATTTTGGCTGTAAGGGCCTTGGGCGGGGAAACCCCGCCCCTACAACCCCCCTGCACCCTTTAAGGATTTGGGCTCTTCTGGTAATCCGCAAATTGGCGGTCTTCTGGACGGACTCCTGTTTTATCTCAATTCGAGAAAACGCCTGTTTCTGCCCGGGAATGCGTAATCACATCCTGGGCAGAATCTCCGATTACGACATAGTCAATGCCTCGCTCAGGGAAAAAATCATCGCATCGGCGCTTCCCCCTCACCCCAACCCACTCCCGTCGGAGGGGGAGCGGAGGATGAGGGAACGGAAATCGCAAGTTGAACGCGTTTGAACAGCTTTGAATAGCGCGGAATAAAAATTCATTCAAAAACAGTAGGTTATGGTTTTTACTTTGAACAAAAAAACACAAAAAAGGAAAGCGGGGCTCTCCAACCCCGGCTTGCGTCCAGTCCGAAGGGCCGGATTTGATTATTCGGCAATCCTGTTCTCCTTGCCATGCATGGATAAATCTACATATCATACAATCGCGGCAAAGGAGGTGTTGAAGCTCGCCCTCCTTTCATTTTTTCCCTTGCAAAAAGTGAAATTATCTTTTAAGATTGTGGCGATTATACCATGCAAAACAACGTGTTAAAGGATAAAGTTGAAGTTGCTCTTGAAAAGATACGCGAGGGCTTGAGGTCCGAGGGCGGGGATATAGAGCTGGTCCGGGTCGAAGGCGGGATCGTATATGTAAAGCTCAAAGGGGCGTGCGAGGGGTGCCCGATGTCCATGCTCACGATGAAAAACTGGGTGGAGGCCGTGCTCAAAAAAGAACTGCCCGAGATCTCCGGGGTGAAGGCGGCGTGAGGAAAAAGGGCCATTTTTTCCCGGTTCTGGCGGGTATTTTCCTTGCGCTTCTCTTGATACCCGCATCGGGTGAAGCGGCCAGCCGCGTGGCGGCCATCAACGCGACTGGCCGCCACGTGCTTTCGATACGCATCTCGACCCTTGGGCGGGCGACCCGCTGCGTGCTTGAGACTGACGCCCCGGCGGAGTTTTCGTCCCACTGTCTTTCAAATCCCGAGAGGATTTACCTGGACTTGAAGGGGTTCACTTTCAAAAAAGGCGTTCTGGCCGGCATACGGCTGGCCGGGGCTGTGCCGGCCGGGTTGATAGAAAAAGTCAGGGTGTCCCAATTCGATTCCAGGACGGTGAGGGTTGTCTTTGAATTTAAAAGGCTGCCCGATCTGGTTATATCCAAAACGGGCCCGAAGGCCGGGGCCTACGGGCTTGTCCTGTATTTTTTGCCGCCGGGGAATGTTTCGGGGACAAAAGCCGGCAAGTCTCCGGAGACTATAGCGGCGATAAAAGCCGCCGCCTTGAATTATGGGCGCGGAAATGATGGGATGAGTGCCGGAAAAACGGCCGGCCCGGATCAGAAGACGGTTGAGACTAAAAATGCGTCTCTCCCCCCGGCTCTCTCCCCATTAGAGAGGGAGGTTCCGGACGTGCCGGCGCGTGTGCCGGCGCGTGAAAATGCGCCCCGCATCCCGACAAATACCGATGCCGGGTCCGCCCCCGTTTATGGGCATGACGGCTGGCCATTGCATACATGGCGTGTGGTGATAGACCCAGGCCACGGAGGAAAAGACCCGGGCACCAGCGGCAAAGACGGCAGTCACGAAAAGCAATACACCCTTGAGATAGCCAAAAGGCTGGCCGGCATCCTGAGTAAAAAACCGGGTTACCGCGTTTTTCTCACGAGGGACGGCGACAGGTTTGTATCTCTTGATGAGCGGACGCTTCTGGCCAACCGGCTTCATGCCGATATCTTCGTGTCGATACACGTGAACTGGAGTTCCGATGCGAACACGCGCGGCATAACCACTTATTTCCTCAACTGGACGAATGATGAACAGGCGGAGAGGGTGGCGGCGCGGGAAAACCAGATTTCCATGAAGAGGATGAAAGCCGCCAGGACGCAACTGGGCAGCATCCTGGCGTCTCTCGAACTGGATAGCAAAAGAAACGAGTCGCTGAAACTTGCCAACTATGTGGAAAACTCGGTCACGGGACTGGTCCGCCGCTTTCACCCTGGCGAGACGGACTGGGGTGTGAAACAGGCGATTTTCTATGTCCTGATAGGCGACAAAATGCCGGCCATTCTGGTCGAGGTCTCTTTTCTCTCGAACCCCGCGGACGAGCGTCTCCTTCAGGAGCCCTCCTATATCAACGGTGTCGCGGAAGGGATAGCCTCCGGCATAGAAAATTACTTCAGGCAGGCCCCTCCTATGCTGCCTGCCCGGACCTTTGCCCGCAGATAATTCTCCTGTCTTGAATGTAGCGGGTGTATTTCCCCCCCGGGGGGCTGGCCCCCCCGAAAGGAAGATAAGTGAACGCCTTTGACATCCTTATACTCGGAGGGACGGTATTTGACGGCGGCGGCGGTCCCCCGGCCCTGCTCGATATCGGGATATCCGGCGGCCGCATAACGCTGGCGGGCAGGGCCGGGCCCGGGGCGGGCGCGGCAAGGGTGCTCGATGCGCGGGGGCTCCATGTCTCGCCGGGGTTCATAGACGTCCACAGCCATTCCGACTTCACACTGCTTGCCGATCCCATGGCGGCCGAGGGAAAACTCTTTCAGGGTGTGACGACGGAGGTAAACGGCAATTGCGGCCTTTCGGGGGGGCCGCTGCTTGGGGATGCCGCCGGACAGAGGGAAAACGATCTCCGGGAGCTTGGGATCAATGAGCGGTGGACGGGCATGGATGAATATCTCCGCCTTGTCGGGGGACGCGGCCTTTTCATGAATTTCGCCACCCTCTGCGGACACGGCAATCTCCGGGCCTCCGCGATGGGCTATGCGGACCGCGAGCCGGAGGACGCGGAGCTTGACCGTATGGCTGTCCTTCTTTCGGAGTCCCTCGATGCCGGGGCCATCGGTCTTTCAAGCGGCCTTATCTATCCGCCCGGCATTTACAGCCGGACCGGGGAGCTTGTGGAGCTTGCGGGACGCGGGCGCCGCTGCGCGGAGAATTTCATTTACGCGACACACATGAGAAACGAAGGAGACGCGCTTTTGGAGGCGATCCGTGAGGCGGTAACGATCGGGAGGGCCGCCGGCCGGCTCCAGATCTCGCACATAAAGACGGCCGGGCGCGGCAATTGGGGGAAGATCGACGGGGCCATCAGGATAGTCGAGGAGGCCGCTCATTCAGGGCTGCGGGTCTCCGCGGACCGTTATCCCTATACGGCCGCCTCAACCGATCTGGACACCATACTTCCCGCCTGGGCGTGGGAGGGCGGCGCCGGGGCCGAGATGGCCAGGCTGAAAAATCCCGAAACGCTGAAAAGGATCTCGGACGGGATCAAAAAGGACCCCTCGTACTGGGGCAGCGTCGTCATCTCGTCGACGCCTTCCCGGACCGACGGATGGATGGAGGGCAAGACCCTGGAAGCGGTGGCGCGCGAACTCGGAAAACCGCCCGTCGAGGCCCTCTTTCAGATACTCATCGGTGGAGAGCTTCGCGTCTCCGCCATATTCCACAGCATGAACGAGGAAAACCTCCTGCGCTTCTACCGGCAGCCCTGGGTAATGGTCGGCTCGGACAGCTCCGCCCGGTCCTTTGGCGGCATTACGGCCATCGGGGTGCCTCATCCGAGGACGTTTGGCACCTTTCCCCGCTATCTGAAAAGATATACAATGGAAAAAGAGGCGCTTACCGTTTCCGAGGCGATAAGAAGGATCACTTCTTTTCCGGCGGAGACGTTTGGATTGGGAGGGCGGGGGTTTGTGAAAGAAGGCTTTTGGGCCGATCTGGCCGTCTTTGACCCCGCAGCCCTGAAAGATATGGCCACCTTTGAGGAGCCGTTCCGGAAGGCGGAGGGCATGGTCCACCTGGTCGTAAACGGCAAGGCCGTCATGGCGGACGGGGCCCTTACGGGCAGGCGGCCGGGCCGGGTCCTTAAAAAAGGCATATAGTTTTATTGAGACCCCTTATCGGGATAACGGCCGGCCTGTCCGCCACGGGCGGGCCCGGGACCAGTGCGGTGTCTTCGATGTTTTCGGCAGGGCGGCAATACGCCGAAGCGGTATGGCGGGCGGGGGGTGTCCCGTTTCTGGTCCCCGTCACCGGCTCTCCCGAAGAGGTTTTCAGGCATCTTGACGGGATACTTATCCCGGGCGGCGACGATATCGCGCCTTCGTATTACGGGGAAAAGCCGGAGCATCCGCTGAAACTCGCGGACCTGGGGAGAACGGATTTCGAGCTTTACCTCATAAGGGCGGCCTATCGCGGGGAAGGGAAAGGACGAAAACAAAAACCCCTCCTCGGCATCTGTTACGGGATGCAGCTAATGAACGTGGCCCTGGGCGGTACGCTTTATCAGGACCTGTCCGGCCAATTATCCGGCCGGCCGGGAGGGACCTGCGACATGGACCACAAACGGGGGACGCACTATATAACATTCGCCGGCGATGCGGAGGGCGGGGGTCTTCCGGCGCGGGGGCGGTTCACGGTCAACTCCAGCCATCATCAGGGCATAAAAAAGACGGCCGGGGCGCTTTTCGAGGCGGCTTTCTCGGGCGATGGACTGGCGGAGGCCGTTTATTCAAAGGGGCACCCGTTTTTCGTCGGCGTGCAGTGGCATCCCGAGCGCATGTTTTTGTCCGAAGACCCGCTTGCCAACAGGCTCTTTTCGTCTTTTGTAGAGGCGGCCCGCCGCGCACGGCGGGGGTAATCCGCGGATGCCGGGAGAATAAATAAAAAAATGGTCAGGGAAGACAGCAGGTTTTTCTTCCTCCTGATGCTCCTGTTCGTCTTCGGCATCCTGGGCTATTTCACTTACCATATAATCGCCCCTTTTTTGGGCCCCATAGCATGGGCCATAGTGTTTTCGATAGTCTTTTCGCCGGTTTACATGCTGGCCCTCAAATGGCTCAAATTCGAATCCCTGGCCTCGCTTGCCACGCTGGTCATTATACTGATCCTGATCCTGGGGCCCCTCTCCTCGTTTGGATATATGCTCGCCCTTGAACTGGGAGAACTGGTGCAAAAACTAAAACAGGGGCCGAATCTGAAAAGCATCCTTTCGCTTCCGGGCGTCCAATTGCTCTATTCCCGTCTGGAGCCGATTCTGGAGGCGAACCACATAGAACTGCATACGTTGATAAGCCAGTGGCTCGCCACCCTGCGCGCCCATCTCCTGCAGACGATATCCATAGGCGCACAAAACGTCCTCAAGGTGATTCTGGATTTCATTCTTATGCTGCTCTCGACTTTTTTTCTCCTGAAGGACGGCCCGCGGCTTATCGTCCGGGTCAGGGATTACCTGCCTTTCTCGGAAAGGCACAAGGACAGGCTCATAGGACAGGCGAGGGACATGATCTTCTCGACGATATACGGGGGGCTGGCGGTGGCGGCCATCCAGGGCATGATAGCGGGCCTTACCTTCTGGGCGCTGGGCGTTTCCATGCCTGTTTTCTGGGCGGCGATGACGTTCCTGGCCGCTTTCGCCCCCTTCGTAGGGACCGCGGCCATCTGGCTGCCGGGGGCGGTCTACCTTTTCCTTACGGGCCGGACGTTCAAGGGGCTGGCGCTTCTTGCCGCGGGCATATTTTTTATCAGCATATTGCCCGATTATTTTCTGAGGCCCATGATTTTAAAAGGCAAGATGAAAATGAATACGCTTCTCATACTTTTCAGCGTGTTCGGAGGCATGGAATTTTTCGGCATCATAGGGCTCGTCCTGGGACCGTTGACGCTGGCCCTTTTCATCTCGGTGCTTGAAATATTCGGAAAAATTGAAGGAGGCGGCCATGCTAAACCTGGAGGAATTGAGAGAATTGGCCCGGATAAATCCGGAGGGTGACTACTACGCCAGCCTGTACCTGAACGTCGATCCCGTGACCAACCCCGGCGGCGAGTATCTGATAAGGGTGAAGAACATGCTCAGGGAGACGGCGGAGGGGCTCCAGAAAACAAAAACGGTTTTGAAGAAGGTAAAGACGGAGCTTGAACGTTTCGAGAATTATTTTCTCACGCAGAAACCCGCCTTCAAAAAGGCGGTATGCCTGATCTCGGGCCGCGAGGGCGGCCTCTGGCGGGAGTACCATCTTGCCGTTCCGGTCCAAAGCGGTCTCTTCGTTGACGGGACACCTTATCTGAAACCCCTCCTGGACGCCGTGGACTCCTATCCGCGCTACCTGGCGCTTCTCGTGAGCAAGGATGAGGCGAGGATATTCGTGGTCCAAATGGGGGAGATCCTGGAATACGGAGAGGTGAAAAGTCCGGATGTGATGGGCAGCCACGGTAAGGGCGGATGGTTCGCACTGGAGCAGGACCGTTTCGCGCGGCACGTCGAATTCCACGTGCAGCTTCACCTGGCGGACGTCATCAGGAGACTGGAGGGGTTCATACAGGAGCAGGAAGTCCGGAAGATCGTGATCGGGGGGCCGCAGGAGGCCGTCTCCATGTGCATGGAGATGCTGCCCGGAAGCATATCGGGCATGGTGATAGGGACCTTCGCGGCCGGTATGTACGAGCCCGCACCCCGCGTGCTTGAAAAGGCCCTGCCCGCCCTTGCGCTTTTCGAACGGAAGGAGAAGGAAAAATTGATCGAGGCCCTGGTGGAGCGGGCCCATAAGAACGACCGCGCCGTCATGGGGCTGGAGGATGTGCTCCTGATGGTCCAGGAAAAAAGGATAATGACCCTTGTCCTGGACCCCGCGCTGAAACAGACGGGTTTTGTCTGCGGCAACTGCCGGGCGCTCTCTATAAGTCCCGGCGACTGCCGCTTCTGCGGCTCCGGCGTGGATCGTGTAAACTATCTCATCGATCTCGTGATGCAAAAGACAGTGGAGTACGGAGGACGGGTGGAAGTGGCCCCCGGAAACGAGAAGCTGCAAACGGCCGGGAAGATAGGGGCGATCCTCAGGTTTTGAAGGGGGCCCTTGCCGTTTTCTTTTTGTTGTTTTTTGCGTTTGCGCTTGCGGGCTGCACGCCCGCAAACAGGCGGCCGGGCTATATATACTACAGCATCGCCGCGGACCCCTCCACGCTGGACCCGGCCTTTATAACCGACGTCACAGGCGGCTCCATCGCGGCCAAACTCTTTAACGGGCTGGTGAGGATCGGCCCCGGGTTCAAAATAATACCGGATATCGCCGGCAGTTGGGAGGTCTCAAGGGACCGCCTGGTTTATACGTTCTTTCTTCGGCGGGACGTGAGGTTTTCAAACGGCCGCGAGGTCACGGCCGCCGATTTCAAATATTCTTTCGAGAGGCTGCTCTCTCCCAAGACCCTTTCGCCCAACCGGTGGGTGCTGGAAGCGCTTTCGGGGGCGCGGGCCTTTGCCGGGGGACGCGCCGGGGACGTAAGCGGCATAAAGGTGGACGGCCGCTATGAGTTGACGCTCAGGCTCGCCCATCCCTTCTCCCCTTTTTTAAATCTCCTCGCGATGACCGCGGCCTGCGTCGTGCCGCGCGAGGACGCCGGGAGGCCGGGTTCGGATTTTTACGAGCGTCCCGTAGGGACGGGGCCTTTCGCCGTGGAAAGCTGGATACGCGGCCAGACGCTCACGCTTGAGGCAAGGCCTGATTATTTCGGCGGCGCAGCCAGGGTGAAGGGGATCGTCTACCGCGTGATACCGGAGGAGCTTACCAGTGTTGTCGAATTCGAGCTTGGCAACCTCGACGTCATAAGCATACCCGCCGCGGACTACGATCATTTCAGGGACGACCCGAAATGGAGGCGGCTCATATCCACCGCGGACGGGATCAATACATACTACCTGGGACTTAACTGTTCGAAGCCGCCTTTTAACGACGCGCGCATGAGGCGGGCCATGAATTACGCCATAGACAGGAAAAAGATACTCGAGACCTTCATGGAGGGCAGGGGGACCCTGGCCAGCGGCCCCGTGCCGCCCGGGCTCAGGCGCTGGAGCGCGCCTCCGTCCTATGAATACGATCCCGCCAGGGCGAGGCGCATTATCAGGGAGGAAGGTTTTTCCGGGGCGACGGTGAGCTTTTATGTCACGCAGGGCCAGGACGACGCCGATATCGCCGGGATCATACAGCAATACCTCTCCAGGGTGGGCATAAGGGCGCGGTTGAAGCAGCTCGAATGGAACACTTACAAGGAGGCCATAGACAACGGCGAGCCGGACCTCTTCTGGCTCAGTTGGTGGGCGGATTATGCGGACCCGGAAAATTTCCTCTATCCGCTCTTCGATTCCGCCAACCTGGGGGCGGCAGGCAACCGGACGCTGTACAAAAACCGCGAGGCGGACCGCCTGATAGAGCTGGGCCGGAGCGCGGCCACCGCCGCCCGCCGCGATTACTATTATAAAAAGGCCGAGGACATGATCGTGCATGACGCCCCGTGGGTCTTCTTCTGGCACGAAAAAAACATCACGGTCCGCCAGCCGTGGGTAAAAAATTACGTCCAGTATCCGATTTACAGCATGGACAAGGGGACGGATATCGGCATAGGGCGCTAGTGTGGTGAATTGTAAATTCGTTAAATAAATAATATTCATGCCTAATGACACGAAATAGGAAAGACGTCATTGCCGCGAAGGCGGGAAAGGCTCAGCCGGAATGACAACGATTAAGGCAGACGTTAGGATTAATTCACTTTGACATTACCGGCCGGGGCCAAGCATTGCGCTCATCCGGCAATATGGCGGATAGGGATATGGGGGGCTTACGCCCCACATATCTTATTCCCTCACGCCCCTTTCCACGTCCAGTTCCTGATCTCGGGCATGTCCTCGCCGTACCTGACTATGTACTGGCCGTGCTCGACGAGCTTGTCGCGGATCCATTGCTTCTGGTAGGCCGCGATATGCCCCAGTTTGGGCACCCGGTCTATCACGTCTCCGACCAGGTGGAAGCGGTCGATCTCGTTTCTGACCGCCATGTCGAAGGGGGTGGTCGTCGTGCCCTCTTCCTTGTAGCCCCTGACGTGGAGGTTTTTGTGGTTCGTCCTCCGGTAGGTGAGGCGGTGGATGAGCCACGGATAGCCGTGGTAGGCGAATATGATGGGCTTGTCCGGCGTAAAGAGCGTGTCAAAATCCTTGTTTGAAAGCCCGTGCGGGTGCTCCTCCGGCGGCTGAAGCTTCATCATATCGACCACGTTTATCACACGGACCTTCAGACCGGGTGACTGCTCGCGCAGGATTTCCGCGGCGGCAAGGGTCTCTATAGTCGGCACATCGCCCATGCAGGCCAGCACCACGTCGGGATCGGACCCCCTGTCATTGCTCGCCCATTCCCAGATGCCGATGCCCGAGGTGCAGTGCTTGATGGCGGAGGACATGTCAAGCCACTGGGGCTGAAGGTTCTTGCCCGCCACGATGACGTTTATGTAGTTTCTGCTCCGAAGGCAGTGGTCCGCCACGGAAAGCAGCGTATTGGCGTCCGGAGGGAAATAGACGCGTATGATGTCCGCCTTCTTGTTGACGGCCAAGTCTATGAAGCCGGGGTCCTGGTGTGAAAACCCGTTATGGTCCTGCCGCCATACGTGCGACGTAAGCAGGTAATTGAGCGAGGCCACCGGCTGCCTCCACGGTATCCGGCTTGCCACCTTGAGCCATTTCGCGTGCTGGTTGAACATGGAGTCCACTATGTGGATGAAGGCCTCGTAGCAGGCGAAAAACCCGTGCCTTCCGGTAAGCAGATATCCCTCCAGCCAGCCCTGGAGCATGTGCTCGGAGAGGACTTCCATCACGCGGCCGTTCGGGGAGAGGTGCGTGTCCTCCGGCAGCACGGGCTCCATCCAGGCGCGGTCAGTCGCCTCGAAGATCGCGTCCAGACGGTTGGAAGACGTCTCATCCGGACCCATGACGCGGAAGTTCCTAGACTCCATGTTCTCCTTCATTACGTCCCTCAGGAAATAACCCAGCACCCGCGTGGCCTCCGCCATCACCTGTCCGGGCGCGGCCGCGCCCACGGCGTAGTCCCTGTAATCGGGAAGCCTCAGGTCCTTGAGGAGCAATCCCCCGTTTGCGTGCGGGTTTGCCCCCATACGCCTCGTTCCCTCCGGGGCAAGTCCCTCAAGCTCCGCAACCGGCCTGCCGCTCTTGTCGAAAAGTTCTTCCGGCTTGTAGCTCTTCATCCACTGTTCGAGGATTTTCACGTGCTCCGGCTTTTGGGCCAGGTCCCCTACGGGCACCTGATGGGCCCTCCAGGAGCCCTCGACCTTGAGCCCGTCGACCATTTTAGGGCAGGTCCAGCCCTTTGGGGAGCGAAGTATTATCATCGGCCAGCGGGGCCTCATGGCCGCCGTTGCCTCGTGCGCCCGCCGTTCGATATCCTTTATCATGTCTATCGCGCCGTCAAGCGATTCCGCCATCTGCTGGTGCATGATTTCCGGGTCCGATCCCTCGACGAAGAAGGGGACGTAGCCGTACCCCGTGAAAAGGTCCTCCAGTTCCTCGTGCTCCATGCGGGAAAGAAACGTGGGCCCGGCGATCTTGTAGCCGTTCAAGTGAAGGATGGGCAGCACGGCCCCGTCCGTCGCCGGATTCAGAAACTTGTTTGAGTGCCAGGAGGCCGCAAGAGGGCCGGTCTCCGCCTCCCCGTCGCCGACGACGCAGGCGACGATCAGGTCCGGGTTGTCAAAGGCGGCCCCGAAGGCGTGGGCAAGGCAGTATCCAAGCTCCCCTCCTTCATTGATGGAACCCGGTGTCTCCGGCGCGGCGTGGCTCGGTATGCCGCCCGGAAAGGAAAACTGCCTGAAGAGCCTCTTCATTCCGGCCTCATCTCTGGAGACCTCGGGATATATCTCGCTGTAGACGCCTTCCAGCCAGGCGTTTGCGACCAGGCCGGGGGCGCCGTGGCCGGGACCCGCCACGAAAATGACGTCCAGGTCCCGGGCCTTTATCACGCGGTTTAAGTGGGCGTAAATGAAATTGAGCCCCGGGGTGGTGCCCCAGTGCCCGAGGAGCCTCGGCTTTATATTCTCCGGTCTCAGGGTCTCCTTCAGAAGCGGGTTGTCATACAGATAAATCTGGCCGATGGACAGATAGTTCGCGGCGCGCCAGTATGCGTCTATCGCGCGCAGTTGCTCTTTGGAAAGGACTCCCTTCATAAGGACTGCCATGGTCGGTACCTCCTTGCTCTGAACAAACATTGAGGACAAGCGGGGATCTTGCCTGCGCTTCTTTTCCCCAGATTAGCAAGAGCGGGGTACAAAGTCAATTTTGATCTTCCCTGCTGTTCATTTCAGCCGCCGGTTCAGGCCTTGGGTCATGAATGGGGGCTGGCATCCGCCTGATCCCTCTTCAAACCTGCCCGCTGTCCTCGGCCGGCGGGGCCGCAAGCACCAGGTCCTTGACCGTCACGCTGCGGATCGGCCCCTCGGCGGATATCCTTATCTTTTCCATCGTGCTTTCAACCGCCTGGAGGTCCGCCCCCGAGAGGACTTCAAAGAGCCACGGGACCTGCCGCTCGCCGAACGTTCGGGCCGCCTTTATGACCTCCTCGATGCTTATGGTCTCGATCGAGCGGGAAGGCAGATAGGCGGTATCCTCCGCCGGCGATTCCGCCAGGAGACCCTTTGCCACAAGCATCTCCAGCACCCGGTCAAGCACCACTTCCGGCGCCTTCAGGCGCGCGGCCAGCTTCCCGGCCGTCCAGGGGGGCGTATCATGGAAATGGCTGCTTCCCACCAGGCACATGACGGCAAGCGAGAGCTTTTCCTTGAGCCGCCCGCTCAGTTCAAGCTCGCTTTCAAAGAGCGGATAACGCGGGTTCTGGTAGTAGAACGACGCGTTTGCTCCCACGAGCAGTATCACCCAGTTAAGATAAATCCAGGTTATGAACAGCAGGATTATGGCGAAACTGGAATATATGGCCGGGTAATCCGAGGAGGCGACCGTGAGCCCGGCGAAGATCCATTCGACACTCTGCCACACCACGCCCGCGATGACGCCGCCGGCCGCGGCCGCCCTGAATCTCACCCTGGCGGTGGGAAGAAAGACGTATATGTATATGAAGGCCAGGGAGACGAAGAAGTACGGCACCAGTTTGCCGAGAAAATAGATAACGACCCCCAGCGCCCTGATGGCCAGCACGTTTTTTACGAAGCCGCTGGACATGAACGAAGTCGTGATGCCCAGCGCGGATATGATCAGCACCGGCCCGACCATCACCACGCTCATATAATCGCTGAACCTCCGGGCGAAGGACCGGGTCTTTTTGCTCTTCCAGAGGAAATTGACCGAGTCCTCCAGTTTCTGCACCATTGAGACGACCGTGTAGATGAGAAGGACCACGCCCAGGGAACCGAGCACGTCCGTGTTTATATGGTTGATATAATCTATGATCCTGCCGGCCATGTTGCCGGCCTCCGGGCCGAAGGGGGCGAGGAAGCTGAGCAGGAGCGGCCTTATCCTCTTGTGCATGCCCAGGGTCTTGAGCAGGGAGAAGCTTATGGCGAGGAACGGCACGAGGCCTAAAAGGGTCGTGTAGGAAAGGCTCGCGGCCCTCACTGTGATGTCGTCGTCCTGAAACCCCATGACCACCAGGGCCAGCGCCTTCATGACCCTGAAGAACCATGCCTTGGGCAGGCTGTAACGGCTTATGTCCCTGGCCCAGAGCCTTCTTGTCCCCTCCTGGTATTTTTCGAATATATCGGCCATGGGTGTGGAGCGCCTTTCCCGGGGCCGCCCCTCAAAAAGAGTTTACCACCGTTTTTGCCCCGGAGAGTTTTTACCCTGACGCGGGGGCCCCGGCCGCGCGCGGGTTTTCCCCTTCAGAAGATCAAGGGCAATGCGGGAGCGGTCCGGTTTATAAGGTAGTGCGGGGGAAAAAGGAAGTGCGAGGGGGGGGATTTGAACCCCCACGGGTTTCCCCACTGGATCCTAAGTCCAGCGCGTCTGCCAGTTCCGCCACTCTCGCAATTACTTGAGTTTAAAGGATTTTCCGGCATTTTGTCCAGTTTTTACGGGCTGCCGGAAAACGTGGCAAGGGGTATCATCAGGAAAACGAGGGGGCGGCCGCAATCCCAAAGCACCGCTGTTAATTACCATCTCTCCCATCGGATATTATCTTCCTTGAACTTGTCCGTCACTTTTCCCTTGTCCTTTGGGACGCCGACCGGGATGACGGCAAGCGGCATTACGTCTTCCGGGACGCCGATAATGTCTCTTACGGCGGCCATGCGGTTCTCATAAGGGTATGCCGCGGTCCAAACGGCCCCAAGCCCCATGGCATGGCACGCAAGGAGGATATTTTCGGCTGCCGCGGAACTGTCCATCACCCAATATTTTCCGCCGATGCGGTTCTCATCCTGATACTTTCCGCCATAGACCTCATCCTTGCCGGGTACGCCGCACACAATTACGGCCGCCCCTGCCTTATCCAGCATCTTCGCGTATGGAAGCCTCTCGCACAGGCTGTCAAGGAGTCCTCTTTCCGTAACCGCCACGAATGCCCATGGCTGGATATTCCTGGCCGACGGGGCCGCCATGCCCGCTTTAAGGATCTTCAGCAGGGACTCGCGCGGGATTGCCTGCCCCGTGAAACTTCTTACGCTCCGCCGGGTATATATGACTTCGAGGACTTCGTTTTCCATGTTTACCTCCTCAGGATATTTTCATTGCGTGCGGACCAATGCGTTCATTCCGGCAATGCCTATCATTTTAAGCGATTCCGGAATTCCCCGGGTGTTATGATTTCAATCCCCCGGCAATTTTTCAGGGTCAGGAGATCGGCATCCCCTGTTACAATAAAAAATCCACGATAAAATCCACGATGAAAACGGCCTTCCCTCTGATCGCCGTCCCGGGCCCGCCGATTGCCATTTTTGGCCGACGACGATCACATTTGTGTCGAGGGCTATTCTCAAGACAGCGCCTTGAAGATGTCCTCGCCAGTGCTCAGTACTTCGGCCTCGGCAAAGGGAAGGACCGGCTTACGGAGCCGCTGAAATCGTTTCGGGGCGACATAACGCTCCAGGGCATCCCTTATTATTGCGTCGCTTTTGGATGTCTTTTCCGCCCTTACAATCTTCTCCGGATCTCTCCGGAGTTTCCCGGGCACCCGGATGGTAATCGTGCCGGGCATTTTTGCCTCCTTCCTTCTCCCCGGGAAACGCAGCGGTTTTCCGGGCCCCCCGTATAAAACTTTTGTAAGACATTTTGTAGCACAAAGGAGGAGGCGCTTTCAAGTGCGGCAGGCGGCCGCAATCCACATGGCGTTCAGCCTTTAAGTATTCCCAGCGTTACGGCCCTCGCTTGAACCCATCCGGCGGAATCCATTTTCAGACAGACAACGCCGCCCATCCCGGATTCCACGACCCGCCCTTGCGAGTTCCCGCAAAGAAGGAGCGCGGCAAGCCTTCCAAGATAGGGCATGTGGCCCACGACCATCGTGTCCGCCTCCTGTAAAGCAAACCGCTTTCCAAAAGTTGGCAAAGGAAGCAGGCGTCTTGACGCCATTTGTTTCGTCCTCGCGGGCCTGGAGTGATTTCAGATGCGGACTTCGGCCACTAAACATGACACGACCGTTGCCAACCGGCTCACACTTTCAATCACACGAAAACCGGCGGAGTTATTAAATGGGTCGATGTGATGAAATCAATCCCGTTCCGCTTCGTTATGTTTGAATGCCGTAGCCGACTGATGTAACCACAAAGACAACCGTACCGTTGAGTCTGTTCACCACAACCTCTTCACCCTCGGACTTAAGCAACAACGCCTTTGCCATCGGAGAATCAATGCTGATAAGCCCCTTTTGGGGATCGAATTCGTCCGCACCGACGATGCGATACCGAAACAGATTCCCATCGGAATCCTCAAGCCCGACCCAGGCGCCGAAAAAAACTTTCGAAGTGTCATCGGGCGGCCTGTCCACTACAACCAATTCGTTCAACCTCCTTGTGAGAAACCGAATACGGGAATCGATCTGCCTTAATTGCTTTTTGCCGTAAATATACTCCGCGTTCTCGGACCTGTCTCCCATGGCCGCGGCTTCGGCAACTGCCTGCGTGACTTGAGGGCGCTTCACCTTCCACAGATATGACAGCTCCTCGCTTAAACGCTTTTGCCCCTGAGGTGTAATATAGGGCGAGATT
>JAJYGJ010000008.1 GCA_021790695.1 Nitrospirota bacterium
GGCCGCCCGGGAGGTGCTTTTTGCTATCTCGGATATGGTCTGGCTCATCTCCTCCGCCGCGGTGGCGATCTGGACGGCCTGCATGGACTGTTTCCGTGCGCCCTCCGAGGTCTTCTCCGACATGCCTCCCAGGATGTCTATCACCGGCAATATCTTGCTCGTCGACAGCATTATGCTGTTTACCATGTCGCTGAAGACCCGGATTATGGCGTACACGCTTTTCGTCAGCCGGATTATTTCGTCGCCGCCTTTCTCCTCGAGCACCGTCATGCCGGAGTTCTGTGCGGCCACATCCTTCAACTCCTCTATCAGCTTGCCAAGAGGCCTGTGGGTGCGCTCCACGATCGAAAACGTTATCCCGCCCAGGGCCAGAATGCCCAGCAGGCCAAGGAGCGCAAACAGGCCCTGAAGAGACCTTATCCGGTCGAAAGACGCCTTCAGGGGCGCCTTTATGCTCACCACCCCAAGGACATCCCCCTGCTTGACGTTATGGCAGGAGAGGCAATTCCTGCCCATGTAATTTGAGCTTGCCACGTAAGGATATACGCCGCGGATGTAATCACCGTCGATGACGACCTTCTCAATGCCCGTCTTGAGGACGTCATCGTCCACGCTGTCCGGGGAAACGCTTCCCGAACCTGCCCCATATTGGCCGCTTACGCCGTCCCCGCGAATAACCTTTACATCCGCGATATTTCCCATCTGCCCCAGGAAATTGGCCTCCTGCTGATTGAAGTTTCCCCCGGCCATCATCATCGTTGTAAGGGCGTTGAGGACGGTGTCACGGTATCCGTGGAGGGTGGACTCCCGCTCCTGATCGAGGGCAAGCTTTTGCGTCTCGTAACCGGTGACGAATATCGTCATGATCACGCCCAGGGCGACAAGGATTATTATCGGCAAGGCGGTCTTCCACTTTAGCGAGATGTTCTTAAGGTCGGGCATATATCACACCTTTCATTTATTTTCCTTATTTTTCAAATACTTTTTATTGACGGAAATGAATTCCCTCCGCATATTCATAATATTGACCCTCCCGCGGCAGGGGGACCAGTCCCCCGCGGCGAATCCAATGTAAGGAATTCCCCTTTCATTAACATTCGCTCGCTTGTCCCCGTGGCAATTTTTGTCCACGGGGAATACGCTCGCTATACATTTAATCGGGTCCGGGCGAGGAAAACTTTAAAAAAACGGCCTTTAAGTGGTTTTCGCGGGTGACAGTTGCAATAATCCCCGGCGACCAAATATACTAAAAACCGGGGGATTTGCATCATTTTCCGTTTTTGCTTTTCCGTATTGTTATGTTGTGCTGGCCGCTCATTATTCTGAAAGGAGAGCTGATTCCATGAAGATAATCCTCAAAGAGGATGTCAGGAACCTGGGGAGGATGGGAGATACCGTCAACGTGAAGACGGGCTATGCCAGAAACTTCCTTTTCCCCGGGAATTTTGCCGTCGAGGCAAGCGAAAAGAATGTAAGAGAGGTCGAGGCGCTCAAAAAACAACTGGCCCTGCGGGCCGTAAAACATAGGGATGACGCCCTGGCGGCCGCGGAGCGGATAAACACGCTGGTCCTCACTTTCAAGGCCAAGGCGGGCGAAGAGGGAAAGCTCTTCGGCTCCGTCACCTCGATGGACCTGGAGGAGGCCGCGAAGGCCCGCGGCATTCTCCTGGACCGGAAGAAAATCATCCTCGAGGAGCCCATAAAGAGATTGGGCGAATACAGCGTCCAGGTGAAGTTGTACCAGGATGTGACCGCGACCATGAAGGTCGTGGTGGAAGCCGAAGAATAGGCCCCGGCGGGATCACCCCTCAAGCGGGACCATCCAAGTTCCTCAGGATATGCCGAGGGGGAATATGCCGAGGGTAAATTACCCCTAATGAAACCCGGCGCGGACATAGAGAAACTTCCGCCCCAGAGCATCGAGGCTGAACAGGCCGTGCTGGGCGCCCTTCTTATCGAGGGCGAATCCGTCCTGAAGGCCATCGAGCTTATCGGCGAAGAGGATTTTTACAGGGCCGCGCACCGCCGCATTTACGGGGCCATGCTGGGCCTCTTCGAGAAAAACGAATCCATAGACATGGTCACCGTCTCCGAGGAGCTTAAGAAAAAGGGCTCCCTGGAGGAAACCGGCGGCACCGAATATCTCTCCACGCTTGCAAACCAGACGCCGACCGCGGCGAACGTCGTCTATTACGCAAGGATAGTAAAGGACAAGTCGCTGCAGAGGTCTCTCCTGAAGGCAGCCACCGAGGTGGCCGAAAAGATATACCAGGGGGAGATGGAGGCCGACGACATGATGGACATGGCGGAAAAGAAGGTCTTCGAGGTCTCGGACAAACGCATCCGGGGCAGCTTCGTCCCCTTCAAGACGGCCATAAAGGACTCCTTCAAGATGATCGAGAGCCTCTACGAAAGAAAAGAGGCGATAACCGGCCTGCCCTCCGGGTTCAAGGACCTGGACGAGTACACGGCCGGTTTCCATCCGGGGGACCTGGTGATAGTGGGCGGGAGGCCCTCCGCCGGAAAGACCGCCTTCGGCCTCAACATCGCCCAGCACGTCGGCACGCAGCGGAAGGAGCCGGTGGGGATATTTTCGCTCGAGATGTCCTTAAACCAGATAATCATGAGGATGCTCTGCGCCGAGGCGATGGTGGACGCGGGCTCCGTGCGCCGGGGATACGTAAAGAGCAACTTCCACAAGCTTGCCGCCGCGGCGAGCGCGTTGATGGACGCGCCCATATTCATAGACGAGACCTCGGGCATCTCCGCCCTGGAGATGAGGGCGAAGGCAAGGAGGCTCAAGCGTGAGCACGGGCTGGGCCTCATCATAGTGGACTACCTCCAGCTCATGAAGGGCAGCGGCAGATACGACCAGCGCGTCCAGGAGATATCCGAAATATCCCGCTCCCTGAAGGCGCTGGCGAAGGAAATAAACGTGCCGGTCATAGCGCTGAGCCAGCTTAACCGGGCGGTCGAGAGGGAGAGGCGAAACCCCAATATGGCGGACCTCCGGGAATCGGGCGCGATAGAGCAGGACGCGGACGTCATACTCTTTCTCTACAGGAACGAAAAAGCAAAAACCAAAAACCAGGCGGAACCGGGCGGAGAAGTCGAGGTGATAAACCTGGACATCGCCAAGCAG
>JAJYGJ010000133.1 GCA_021790695.1 Nitrospirota bacterium
ATCTCAACTCGGACCCGAAGAGAAACACATCGCCGAGCCAGCCGCAATAAAGCGGTTTTTCTCCGATGCGGTCCCGCACCAGGTGCAATGTGCGCTGCTCGCGGTCCCACAGTGCAAACGCGAACATGCCCACGAACCTTTCGACTGCGGCGTCCAGCCCCCAGTGGCCGAAGGCGGCGAGCATCACCTCGGTGTCCGAATGGCCGCGCCACCGTGGGGCCGCATTCAGGCCGTCCAGTTCCCTCCGTATCTCCTCGTAATTATAGACCTCGCCGTTGAACACGATGACATACCGGCCGCATGCCGAAGACATAGGCTGGCGGCCCTCCGGGGATAAATCCACGATGGAAAGACGGCGGTGCCCCATGGCTATCCCGGCCTCGGCGTCTACCCATGCGCCGCTGTCATCAGGACCGCGGTGGACTATGGCGGACGCCATTTTGAGCACGTGGTCCCGCGCGGACCGAGGATCAAGAAGAACATTTCTTTTCAATAAGCCGACTATGCCGCACATACATCACCTCCTGCCCGGAGACTGCTTTTGGTTTCCATATCCCGCTTCAGCAGGTACCGGGCGCCTTTCAAGCGCCGTGTCAGAGTACAACTGAACATATCGGGCGACGACGTCCTGAAGCGAATAACGTTCCACGATGCGACGCCGCGCGGCGCCGCCCAGGGCCTTCCGCCGCTCCGGACCCATGTCCGAAATGGCGGCCCATCCCGCGGCAAGCGCATCGGAATTTTTCGGGGGAACCACCTTGCCGGTATCCCCCACGATCAAGGCCGAGTCTCCGACGTCTGTCACTACACACGGCACGCCGCACGCCATCGCCTCGCCGATCACATTCGGAAACCCCTCGCTGACGGAAGAAGAGGTCGCGACGTCGAGGGCGGCGTCAATTTCCGGCATATTCGCCTGTTCGCCCATCAGATGGACCCTGCGCCGCAGCCCGGCATTATCAATCATCCCCGCTAATTCTCGGTTTCCCTCGTCCACCATGGCCCCCGCGAGCGCGAAATGCGCATCGCTTCTTCTAGACGCCAGTTTCGCCGCCGCGGCGAAAAAATTGGCGTGGTCCTTGACCGGGTGATAGCGGGCGATCAAACCGATAAGCAGGGCGTCATCCGGAACGCCGAGCCGCCGGCGCACCAATGCGCGCGCCTCCGGCGAGGGGCGAAACCGCCCGCAATCAAACCCGTTCGGTATAATGAGCGTGCGCCCCCGGGCATAACCCATTTTTTCGTGCTGCTCCGCGCCGGCGCGGGAATTGTAGATGATCCGGCCGGGCAGCAAAGACATCCGCGCGCCAAGCCGCATGATTAAAACGGTCATGCGTTTCTCGCGGCCGATATCATACAGGGCCTGGCGGATATTCCATATTACGGGGGGCCTTCCGGGCGCGAGACAGCCGACCAGCGACGCCATCAGGTTTCCGTGGTACATCCATCCCTGGATCACCTGGGGTCTGTAATCCCGCGACAGTTTGAAAAGCCGCCGCACCGCGGCCGGGGAAGGCGGGCGGCCCCCGGCCATTCCAAGACTGTGCACCGCCGCCCCCATCGACCTGATCCTGTCCGTAACCGCGCCGTCGGGACCGAGCGCAACGACAAGGTGTCCCCCTCCGCCGCCGTCCTGCCCAGAGAGGAGTTTAAGCAGCATCATTTCTGCGCCGCCGGTCCCGAGTCCGGTGATAATATGCATCACGCGAACGAGGGGAAAAGGTCTATGTCCCCGCATGCCAGTCCTCCCCGAGAATCTTCGGGCCCGGCCTTCCGCTTCCATCACCGTCGCCTCCCTTGCCGCGCAGTCCCCACCCCCCGACAGCGAGCGCCAGGACCACCATCACCGACGAGGCCTCGAGATTGTTATGGGAAAACAGGCCCGCCACCCCGTACAGGAGCGCTATCAGACCGCTGTGCTCCGTATGGGCTCTCCACAATACCCATATCAGGGCGCAAAAAATGAGAACGCCGATTATGCCGTATTCCGCGCCGAGCAGAATGAACATGTCGTGCGTCGAAACGCCGCTGTACAAGTCCTGTGTCGAGCCGATGCCCCAGCCGAAAAACGGACGTTCAAGAAACAGCTCCAGTCCGCGCTGCGCCACAGCCAGCCTCGCCCTGCTCGAATAGTCCCGCTGGTCCAGAAATGACTGGCCGATCCGGGAACTGGTGTCCGCGTCCAGATAACTTCCGAGCCCGGCCGCCCTGAAAGCGCCGACCCAGCCGCCCGCGGTCAGCGCGGCCGTGAGCGCAATAACCAGCAATCCCATGACCGCCACGCTCGTCATCCTCCGGAGCACGAACATATCTGCCCATGCGAGGCCGAGCACCGCGATCATCCAGAGGATGATCGCGCCGCGGCTGAAGGTCAGGACCACGCCGGTCGCCACAAACAGACAAAACAGCCACCTCAGCCTCTTAGGCACAAGCGACGCGGAAAGCACCATACCCATTGCGAGCGCCTGCCCCGAGATATTGGGGTTCTCATACAGACCGGCGGCCCTGCCATGAACGATACTCAAATGTACCGCGCCACCGAAAAGATTTGCAAAATCGACGTAGTTCATGACCACCGAGAAGACAACCACCAGAAAAACGGCGTAGGCTGCGACCCGCGCGCTGCGCTCATCCTGCAAAAAAAGTGAAAACATGACTAGCAGCGCCATGGCCTCGCACGCCGTGATCAACACCTGCATAGCGACTCTGGACGTTCCGGTCATCAAAACGAACGAAACGGCCGCCATCGCCATGAACAGAAGCGCCCAGCCGATCAGCCGCATCGAGGCGGGCCGCGGGATACGCGCGCCCTGATGAAAGACCAGCAGCAGGCCGCCAACCGCGATGGTAATGAAGTACCAGTAGAGCGGTTTGAAGGAGGTGAGGCGGGCATCGAAGAAATAGAGGTGGGCATTCGAAAAGTAGAGCAACACGTTAAAAAAAGTAAAAATCGCTAGCACCCGGCCCTCCCGCGCTGCAGTTCCAGCAGCGCCCGCTCCGTCCTTTCAACCAGTGAATGAACAGAATATTCGCGGACAATCCGGCCCCTGCTCTCCATGTCCGGAAACTCCGCCGCACAGTCCAATGCCCGGCCCCATGCCTCCGCCAGCGCCTGCGGGTTTCCGGACGGCACCACAATCCCATGCCGCCCCACAATGGCCGGGGAATCTCCCGCGTCCGTCACAACGCAGGGTATTCCGCACGACATCGCCTCGCCGACCACATTCGGGAACCCCTCCCCCCAGACGGAAGACAGCGTGGCGACATCGAAGGCATTGTAAACGGCGTGCGCGTCCGCTCTCTCTCCGGCCCATAAAAGACGGCCATCCAGGCCTAATTCCGCGCCCATTCTCCTGAGCCCCGTGCCGTATTCCGCCGGTCCTCCGCCCACGCACGCAAAACGGACGTCTCCTCTTTCGCGAAGAAACAGCGCGGCCGCCTTAAGGAAAGTCGGATGGTCTTTCATGGGATCGAGCCGGCCTACAAGCCCTATCAGCTTTTCATTTTCTCCGATGCCCCATTCCGCCCTGATCGTCGTCCTGTCGTCCCGGCTTGGCCCGAAACGTTCCGTATCTATGCCATTGGGGATGATCACGGTCTTTTCCCGGGGATATCCCCGCTCCCGGTGGTAAACCATACCACTAAGGGAGTTCGCGATGATGAGGTCGGCGAAACGCGCGCACATGCAACTGAGGCTGAAGGTGAAGCGCGCCATCCAGTCATAGCAGCTTAAATCCATATCCGAGGCGCGGACGCCCCACACCACTTTTGTCCCCGGCAAAAAAGGCCTGAAAAAGGCGGCAAGCAGATTCGGCACCACAAGGTATCCGTGCAGGATGTCCGGCGCCGCTCGCCGTAAAAACATCAATAACCGAATGGGAAAGCCGAAGACGTCCCAACGTCCTTTTTTATTAAAAATCCGGACCTGCACGCCCGCGCCGGTAAGCTCACTCTCCAGAGGGCCTCCGGGATAGAACGCCAGGACGGCAACCGAATGGCCGCGCCTATGCAGCCCTATCGCGAGCGCCGCAAGCTGCCGTTCCGCCCCTCCGCGGTGCAGAGACCTCGTCATAAAAATTATCTCCATCCGGCGGCCCCGCCCCCGTCTTTTTTGTAGGCCAGCCATCCCATGGGCAATCCAAAAACATAGAGCAGGCGCGCGAGCGGCCTCTTTAGCTTGTCGATCTGGCCGGGAATATCGAGGCCGGCGTGAAACGAAAACCTCACGTAATGGATTGCGGACATCAGAAACCGGACGGGCGCGTGCCGGAACCAGTCGAGGTGGTCGTTCAGGACGGAGCAATGCCAGAGCGCGAGGCTGACGGCATGTCTGCCGGGGAAGCCCGCGCGCGTCAACTGCCCGCCCCACCGGTCATCACGGTAGTAAATCCGCAGTCTTTCATTCACGAAACGGGTCTTGTATTTTCTGGCGATAGTGGACCATACGATCCCTTCCGGGCAGAATTGCACTCCGGCCATGACCGGAAACGGGAACTCCCGTAGCACCTCCGTGCGGTGAAAGCCCCATTTCTCCCCCGTGACGCCGAATTTGTAGGTTATTTCCAGCGAATCCGAGTCAAATACATCCGCGGGAAATGCGCCGCCAACCGTCTTTCCGCTTTCATCCATGCAGAGCGCGGTCACTCCGGTGAATTTCAGCCTTTCCCCAGCCGGGATGGCGTCCCAGTGGTGCTTGAAGCGCGCAAGCGCATCGGGCGTGCATCCATCATCCGAATCCAGTGGCAGGAAAAGCTCGCCGTACGCTTCCCGCACCCCGCGATTGAAGGCCGCGTGCTTGCCCTGTTTTTCCTGCCGGAGATACCGCATGGGGAAACCGGACCGGTCTTTCCATGCTTTTATCAATTCGCCGGTGCCGTCAGTCGAGCCGTCGTCGACGATGAGCCACTCGAAATCCCGGAAAGATTGCGCGCAGAGGCTGTCATAAACTCTTTTCAGCGTGTGCGCCCGGTTATATGTCGGCGTAAAGACCGTAAACACGAAGGAACCCTCTCTTTTTCTCACCGAGCAATGATGGTCTAGTGCCATAACGGACCTCTCAAACAGTCATGGTCTCCCGTGTAAACAGTTCCTCCCACATCCCCATGATCTTTTGCAGTGCAAAGCGCTCGGGGACTTCCGCGGCCCTCGCCGAAAGACGCCTGCGTTCGGCTTCATCTGACATCATTTTCCTCATGGCTTGGGCCAGCACATCGACCCTTTCAGCGGGCACCAGTTTGCCATCCACGGCATCCCGGATGATCTCCCGCGGGCCGCTCGGACAGTCGAAACTGATGACCGGAAGGCCGCAGGCCATCGCCTCCAGAAGGACATTCGGGAACCCCTCGTATCTGGAAGACAGGACGAACAGATCAACCTGCCCAAATACCCCAGATGGATTTCGCACAATCCCCGGCAAAAAGACCCGGTTGCCGACGCTCATACCCTCCGCTAGCCGCTCCAGCATGCGGCGCTCCTCTCCTTCTCCTAATATGACCAGCCTCCACGCGGGAAACGCCGGGGCGACCTCGGCGAAGGCCCTTATGAGCAGATCGAAACCCTTTTGCCTGTGCAGCCTTCCCATGGCGGCGACGGTCAACGAGGCAGGCGACGGCGGAAGCACATCCGCCAATGACACGCCGTTTTTTTTATCGTCCGATAAAACAACCGGGTTCGGTATTATCGCTACTGTCCCTTTCCGGATGTGTACCTCCAGCCATTTGCCCGCCCGCCCGGTCTGGGCGACAATGGAGCCGGCCCAGGGATAACATATCCGGCGAAGCCGTGACCAGACTTGTCCTGTTTCCTGGCGGGACGGATCGATCCTCTCCGAAACTATCACCTTCAAATCGAGCCCGCGAGTGGCAAGCAGCGTCAAAACATTCGTTTTTTCCATAAAACTTATGACAAAGTCGGGCCCCGAAGACACGATGGCGCGCCGGAGCTTCCGTATCCGGACGGCATTATTCATGAGCGCCCTCGCCGGGCCCCGGGAATCTCCCATCGCCCCTAGAGCAATGCGTCCGACCCCCGGACGGAGAAAGTAAAAATCCGAACACCTTGAATCAAGCGTAATGAGCGTAACCTCCAGTCCTTTTTCCTCCCAGTAATTTGCCATGACCGACATGATGCGCTCCGCCCCGCCCGGGGAGAGGGAGGATATCACCATGGTTAACCTCTTTGGCAATTCAGGGGCAACCGGGCTTTTAATCGAAATCATCTGGATGGTCTTCATTTTTTACTCGCTTTGGCCCGTCATCAGGGATGTCAGGCCCGGAACATTTTTGTCCAAAGAGAATTAAGCTGATTGACTCATGGTTTGCCCGATCTGCGCGGGTATTCGAAACCATTGCTTGGCGGGTCCTTGCCATCTCTCCAACTTCACCTGTTGCGAGGGGCCCGGAAAACATACTCGTTGCAGCCGATGCCACCCCCGGAAGTCTTGAGCCGCTCCAGAATAAACCCTCTTTTTCTGTAAAAGTCGAAAATGTCTTCAGGCTTGGCCACCTCAAAAGGATATCCGCCCACCCAGTCAATCATGTCATACCACCGGCTCATCCCCCTGGAACTTCCTCCATATCCTGTCCATGACCTTATGTAATCGCCGGTTTGCCGTTTGAACAAAGCAATCGATATGAACTTTATCTCGCGGCTTCCCATGACGATTGCGGTATACGGCATCCTGAGGAAGGAGGGCAGGCTATTATAGATTTTCTTTATTTTTCGCCAGCGCAGGCTCCATCCGCCCTGATCATTGTAGATGGCGATGAAGAGCTTCCCTCCATCCGATACAAGAGATGAAACGTTTTCCAATGCCTGCCACATGGCCCCAGTATGGTGCAATACACCCCAGGAGCAGACAATATCGAACACTCCAAGAGATTTCATATAATCCTCATCGAGGGCAGACCCTTCCTCGATTGTCCAATCACCATCATCCGGGAAGAACCTTTTTTTAAGTTCAATGGCGCAGGACACCGATTTAGGGTCATAATCGAATGAATGGACCCTGGCCCCCAGCCTTCTGGCAGCGAGACTGAATAATCCGCTCCCTGAACCTATGTCCAGGAAAGACATGCCTTCAAGGTCCACGGCCTCGAGTATTTTTTTCAAGGAATCTTCGGCGGCCGCAATGCGCTCTTCATTCAGAACCGAGAGAAAACGCGTCCAGTTCTTTCCAAATCCGAACCTTCTGTCGGAGGCAATCTCCCGCGTGTTCGCCTCCATATCAGCTTTCCCTATAATTTTGTGTGTGGTTCTTACCATATTCTGCCGGGTTGGGTGGCGCTTCAAACCGTGCTTTCTCCCTGATTTCCTCATAGGTCGGCCTGGTTTGGTATCTAAATTTTATCAAGACATAAATAAAGGAAAAAACATAACAAAGACTTGTGGACAGGGCAATGCCTGCGATATTAAACGGTTTCATCAACACGTAATTGAAAAAAACATTCAGCAGACACATATAAAGGGCGCTTTTCATCAGGACCCTGGTGTTTTTAAGGACGACGTGCCCTTTCACGTAGACGCTGCCCAGCATATACGGCACAAAACCCAAAAGCAGACATATCCAAACCAGGCCCACGCCGGGCAGCCTTGCGCGATCGAACGCGCCCCTGCCATAGACTAAATTGACGACAGGCCCGTGCAGGAGGATAAGAAAAAAGACGATGATAAGAGAGCCGCCCCCCACTAATTTTACGGCCTTTCCGATATCGGCCGCCAGTTGTTCCCGGCCGGATTCGTAATACCTCTCGCTGAAATGGGTAAGCAGTGTCACCATTAAACCCGACTGCACGAAAGCGGCCGGCAGCATGTACAGCCTTTCCGCGTAATAGAGCACGGACACGCTTCCCTTTCCGAGCCATGAGGCCATCGTCTTGTCAATCAGCGGACTAGTCCCGAGGGCCGCCAGACCTATCATCTGAAAGGACGCGGTCTTCAGGAATTCACGGATCGACGGTGACAGACGCAAAGAGATGCGCGGCCTGAAGAGCGCCCCGCGCCATATGACGCCGGCCAGAACCGCAAGGCGCAACGCCTCGCCCGCGACATAGCCGCAGGCGATGGCGTGCACGCCCAGGGTCCCCTTGAAAAGAAAAATGAACCCGAGGACCGTTACCCCCCTGAAAACGGGAGAGATCGCCGGCAGGGCAAATTTTTTGTATGCGTTAAGGGCGCCGGTCAGCACGCTCGCCCAGACTATGAGAATAAGGAGCGGCATGGACTCCAAAAGAATCCGGAAGGCCATATCCAGGGTGTTTGCGTCAAACCTGGTCAGAACGGACAAGACGGGCCTGGCGGCCGCAAGCACAATAACGGACAGGGCCAGCAGCGCGACGCCGCTTACGCCGAGGATATTGCCCACGAGCCGCCCCGCGTCATCGTTCTTCGATCTTGCCTCCGTTATGTACGGCACTATCACGCACTCGATAACCGAAGCAAAAATGCCCGAGGCAAACAGGATTATCCCATACGAGAAGAAAAAGGCGTCAGTCCCGGAGCTTACGCCGAACCAGGCGGCGATGAAAAAAGGTATAAGGAGCCCCCCCGCCCTGCCCAGAGTGCTTAAAACGGTGGTGCTGACGGTGTCCCTCACCAGGGGGCGGCCGCGCAGACCCGAGATGGATTTCCAGTTTAGCTTCATCTCTCCGGCACCGGCTCTTTATTCATGGACATGGTATTCGCGCCGGTTTCCTTTTCAGGATTCCTCTCCCCTATGCGGCGGCCGCCGGAGCATGCCTGGTCATGAGAAAAAAGAAAAAGAGTTTTTTTCATGATCCCTTGCCCCATAGGCGTTCCCGTTTCCGCCATTCCGGCGAATGGGTTAACAATAACACCCTGACATTGCACCGTGGTTACAGTTCCATGAAAAATTGCCCCTCCGGGGCTACCTCTCAGCCGGCAGCAAAACCGTGTCGTTGCCCAGGAAGGTGTTTCCCGCTATCCTGTTGTGGCCCGAATAGGTGACATTGCCGATATCCCTTTGGACCGGAGCGGTTGTGCGGGGTCCTTTAAAGGTATTGTTTACTATCGAAATGTAATCATCGGGACCGCCGTGCCTCCTGAAAAGAAGATGGGTGTTGTCGAAAACATTATTCCTGAATTCAAGGCCGGACGCCCCGAAAACCGCTATGCCGACCCTGTTTTTGACGGACAAGTCCTTAAAAGTGTTTCCGGTCACTTTCATGTTCATTACATTTATGTTTTTTTGCGAATAGGATATGTACGGGTCCAGGGCGCAGTCCTCAAATACGTTGCCGGCCATGACCGCGCCCTTGACCCCGAAGACCATAAAGGCCCTCTTCGTGTTTTGCACGATGTTACCGCTTATGAGTATGTTATTGGGCTGCGTCTTGCCGCCGGCCAGTTGTGTCTGCCCGACATAAATTCCACCCGATGTGCCGTCTCCAAGGATATGATTTCCCGATATCTCCACGTTTTCCAGGGGATGGTCCAGCCTGCCCACGGCCCCGGGGATTGAAACCGCGATGACATAGCCCCCGCCGATGTTTTCGAACCTGTCTCCGGACACCATGATATTTCTGATGATGTCATATCTGTAGTCGGGCTCGAAGTCGATCGCCCCGGGCATATCTGGCCGCGACGTATTCATGAACAGGCATTTCACGATGGCGATCCCGTCGCAGTCGATTACGCTTATGCCGTTTCTGTTGTCTCTGTTGACCCCGTCAAAAAGGCATCCGGATATGGTTATCCCCGAACTGTGCAGTATGCGCCCCGGCGCCTTCACCGCGTCTATATACACGCCGTCGCCGCGGAACCCCACGAAATTGCATTTTTCGATATTGACGCCGGACGCCCCCCTGATGTCCAGCAGCATTTTGAATTCGGAAAACCCCTCGCTTTCCACCGCCCCGCGGAAGGTAAGATGGTTGAACCTGATGTTGCGCCGTTTGCGGCCGGGCGATTTCACTTTCCCGTTGTCGGGGTTGGTCGTAACGCAGCAGCCGGCACCCTTTTTTTGCTTCAAAATCGCCCTTCTGCTCCGGCCGATAACTGCAATGTTGGATTTAATCCCGACTGAATCCATGATGTAAATTCCATCCGGCACATATAGCTCGCCGCCCGCATCTGAAAAGGCGTTGACTGCCGCCTGAAAGGCGAATGTGTCATCGGTCCTGCCGTCTCCCTTTGCCCCCCACCACTGAGGATATACGCGCTGTTTCCCGCGGCGCCTGTCAAAGACCACATTTCCGCTGCCCGTGAAGATACGCGCCGCACGGGCCTCGAGCGGCCCATGCAGCGTAAGCGTCCTGCCGGCCGCCACATCGATCGCCGCGCCGGCGGAAAGCCTTAATTTGATGTTGCCCGGCACTTCGAGGTCGTCCGGTACAAACCAACTGCCCGGTGCAAGCATAACCGTCCCCGGGGAAGCGCCCGTGGTCCCGATAACGTCCCGCAAATCTCTTTGAGCGCTCTGCAGGGGCCCCGGACAGACCAGCATGAGGCTGCACCAAACGAAGGCCGCCGTCAAGAACGCGGCGCCCTGAAGACGGCTATTCGGCATAAAAAATCACCCAAAAAGGCGCCATTTTTTTAAGAAGCCCTCCCTTAATGGTTGTAATAACCCCTGTACCAGCTTACGAAGCGTCTGATACCCTCTTCGATGGGCGTTGAAGGTTTAAAGCCCACGTCCGCCGTCAAGTCATCAACATCGGCAAAGGTGGAGGGTACGTCTCCCGCCTGCAGGGGAAGAAAATTCTTCCGGGCCTTCCGGCCAAGCTGCTCCTCCAGGACCGTGATGAATTCCATAAGCTCCACGGGATTATTGTTCCCTATATTGTAGAGCCGGTATGGAGCGAAGCTGGAGGAAGGATCGGGCCTGTCTCCGCGCCAGGCATGATCGGCGGCGGGGATGCTCTCAATGACACGCACGACCCCTTCGACGATATCGTCTATATAGGTGAAGTCCCTCTGCATCCGCCCCCCGTTGAAGACATCGATGGGCCGGTCCTCAAGGATGGCCCTGGTGAAAAGGAAGAGGGCCATGTCAGGCCGACCCCACGGGCCGTATACCGTGAAGAAGCGAAGCCCCGTGCAGGGCAGTTGGTACAGGGAGGCATACGTGTGCGCCATGAGCTCATTGGCTTTTTTCGTGGCGGCATAGAGGCTGAGCGGGTGATCAACGTTATCGTGGACCGAAAAGGGCAGCCGCGTATTTGCGCCGTAGACCGAACTCGATGAGGCGAAGACAAGGTGTTGCACCCGGCCGTGCCGGCATCCCTCGAGTATATTCATGAACCCCGAAAGGTTGCTGTCCACGTAAGAATTGGGATTGATCAGGGAATAGCGGACCCCCGCCTGGGCAGCCAGATTGACGACGATATCGAACCTCTCTTCCTTGAAAAGCCTTTCCATGGCCCCCCTGTCGGCGAGTTCTGCCTTTACCGGGTGAAAAGCCCGGCTCTCCTGCAGAATGGCAAGGCGCGCCTCCTTAAGGGTCACGTCATAGTAGGAGTTCATGTTGTCCAGTCCGACTACCGCATCGCCCATGTCGAGCAGTCTCTTAGACAGATGAAATCCGATGAAGCCGGCCGCGCCGGTTACGAGTATTTTTCTCATCTCTTTCTCCTTAAAGGTTGCTTTATTCCTGTTTCATGAGTATTTTCACGTCGGCCTTCCCCAGCAATTTTTCAGCCTGGAGTTTCGCTTCCTGCCTTGCCTTCTGCTGCACCAGATACTGTCGTATCCGTTCTTTCACGGCGTCGTACGCCAGGACGGTTTCCGGCTTCCTGTCGATAACCTTGAACAGGTGGAACCCATAGGGCGTCTCGACAATACCGCTTGTCTGCCCCGGCATCAGGCCGAAGACGACCTTTTCGAACTGCGGCGCCATCTGCCCCCTTCTGACATACCCCAGGTCGCCGCCATCTGCCCTCTCGGGACCGTCGGACTGCTGCCGCGCCAGGGCCGAGAAATCCTTGCCCGCCTGCAACTCCTTCAGAATCTTCCCGGCCTTCCGGCGCGCCTCCTGTTTTCGGGAGGCATCCCAGCCCGGATCCGATTTGATCAGGATATGTCCGACCCGGACCTGGAGCGGCTGCTTGAATAAATCGAGGTGCCCCTCGTAATAATTGACCAGATCATTGTCCGTCACCTTGACGTTCGCGGCGAACCGCCCGATATACTGTCCGACTGAACTGTTTCTCTCCAGGCGGGACCGCAGTATGTCCTCCGAGATCGCCATCCTGCGCAACGCCTCCTTAAATCCAGCCTTGCCCGGGAACCGGTTCTCCAGTGCCCCGATCTCCTTATCCACCGCCCCTTCATCGGGCTTGATGCCCATTTTTTCGCTCTCCTGGTACAGGATCTGACGCCTGATCAGGCTTTCGAGCACTTCCTTTTGAACGGATACAACCTGGCCGCACGTGAGGGGCTTGCCCGATCCCAGGAGCGCCTTCTGGACAGCTAGGTCCTCCGCGTCGAATTCATCCATGTAAATCGGCGCGCTGTTTACGGTCGCCGCCACCTTGTCCGTTTGCCCCGGCTTCTGCGTCCCGCCACGGGCGGGCAGGGCCACGGCCAGAAATCCGATAACAATGAACACGATTTTGAAAGCTGAAATCCTATTTGGAAACACTTGCACCTCCGCTTTTTTCCCTGATTTTTTGATCTTCGATCTCTTTCCGGTACTTCCGGGTGAGGTGTTCCAATTCGACTCGCTTTATCTGGGTCAGGGGCTCACTTTCCAAAAGGACGGAACCCAGTCCCTTGTCCCTGTATTTCTTTACGAGGTCCGCGGCGATTCTGCAGAGCGATGCGTTTTCCGACACGCAGCGACCGAGGTCCCGGGTTGTCTTATTCAATTCAGCCTGGAGCGTCTGCTTCTGCCCGGCGGTCTTTTTCAACGCCGTCCGGAGGTCCCGCTCGTCAGTCGTTGCCTTTTTCAGCTCCCGGGCCAGCTCACTGTTGTCCCGCTTCATCTGCCGGAGGCCGGCGAATGCCTTATAGTCCTGTTTTGTCTTTATCTCCAGTTCATGAGCCTGCGCCTTCAATTTTCCCACCTGTCCCGCCAGGGCCTTGTTTTCGCTTTCGAGCTTGCCCAGCTTGTCCTGATCGCTTTGGCGTTCCTGCTGCATGGTCGCGGCCGTCTCGGTTTCCTGCTCCGCCATGTCATTCTGCATGAGAGTGATCTTCCTGCTTACCTCTTTCATCCTGTACTCAAAAACCCTGCTTTCCTTGTTGATCTTGACCTGGCCTATGCCCAATCCGATGGCCAGGCCTGCGGCAAGAATTGCAACGGGGATTACGACCTTCAAAGGCAGGGGCAGGTTTTTCATTCATCCTCCAAAATAAAAAAATTGATATTCCCCGCGGCAATTTTTGTCCGCGGGGAATACGCCCGCTATCCATTTAAAATAACGCATTTAAGTCCACCTGGAGCACGTCAATGGCAAGCGGGGGGCCGCTCACCTCGTCCGCCGTCAGCCATCTGAGGGTGAGCCAGGTATTCCTGCGCAATCCGATATCGGTCCCGAGGATCCAGCCCTTGGCGTTGGTGCCTCCCAGATGGAAGTCGGAATCGGTAAAGGCATCCACGACGGCATCGGCCTCAAGGTGCTTGTAGGCCAGGTACGCCTTCCACTGGCCCAGATCCAGCGTTGCCGGATACCCCACGGCGACCCCGAACTGGTAACCCACAGTGTCCTGGGACGGAATATTTGAAATGCCGGTCCGCGCGAAAATATCATTCCTGTTAAACCCGAGGTTTTTCACAAAATCACCAAGGAGGACAATATGACAGGGGTCCCAGAAATCTATATCGAGGTTTCCTGTAAGATCGAGTTCCCTGAATTTCGAGGCAAGGGCGTACTGGAAAACATTCGGGGTCACGCTTATATTCACCAGGGTATTGCCCTTCTGTATAAACAGGGGCGCCGTCCAGTCGAACTGATCGGGATTCAACGTGTTGTTGACTACACCTTCGACGTTGCTGAAGTAATAGTAGGCCGCGCCGACATCGTACCCGATGCCTTTTGGTTTTTGTTTTTCCAGCCCAAGCTGCCCGGCGACAAGCCATTTGCTCCGCGATGAAAAATCGTACTGCTGCAGGGGGAAAGCGCCTACAGTCAGAAAGGACGTCAATGATTTCGAAACGGGTTGCCTCGCGTTAAACGCAAGCCCGTCGAAATTCAGGTCCTTGGCCCACACGAGATCGGTCGACAACCAGGGATTTGGCATCCGCCCTCCGGTTATCGTGAGGCATGGCAATGGCCGCCATTGGAGAAAGGCCAGATCGAAGAGAACGGTGTCCCTGTTGAAATAACTCCCGAGCGTGTAATTTGTCGAAACGGGGGTCGAGGTGTTTCCGGTGGACAGGCGAATGACCGCCTTGACCTGGTCGTTCACCTGGGCAGCCGCCCCTAGCCGGACCCTGTACTTGAAGCGGTCCTGGTTGATCCTGGTGTTAATGAGTGAAAATGGCGGTGAAACAGGCTGGATGGGGGGTTGGAGAAAGTCGGGATTATTCGGATCAAAGCGGTCGTTTTCATACCGCAGGCGGATGTCGCCGCCAAGGCTGATACGCCTGGTCCAGTCCGGCGCGGGCGCAACCACTCCCGCTTTTTTGATCTCCACCGGCAATTCTTCCTTTATATCGTTTCTGACCCGCGCCTGGAGATTTTTGCTGATTTCAGCGGTGATGTCCGCCGTGATCTTGCCGGCTTTTCCTTTTTCGCCCTCCTGTACCTCTTTAGGCAACTGCTGCCGGACCTGTTTTTTAACCTCCTCCGGGAGGCTTTTCATGACCTCCGCGGTAACACGGGCCGCGATCTTGTCAATGCGCTCTTTTTCACTTTCCACCGCGGCGCCGGCGGCATTCGCCTCTCCGGCAGGGACAGGTTTTCCCGTCAGACGGGCCGCTTCCGCGGCGCTGATCAGGTTCTTCCGTCTCATCAGTTCCACCAGCTTCTCCAGATTGCGCTCGGCGGATGCTTTCCCCCGCTGTTGATGATTGAGGGCGGAGGAATCGCCCTGCGACGGAGCCCCGGTAATAATCGTCACCGGCC
>JAJYGJ010000081.1 GCA_021790695.1 Nitrospirota bacterium
CGCCCCTCTGAAGTTCCCTTTTTCAAGAAATTATCCCGGAATTATCATCGGTAATTTCTGGAAAAACAATGCTTTTTTTATAACCGGGGTATTGAATTTATTTATGTTTTCATTGCCCCGATTGAAAATGCCCGGTCCGGTTGTTTAGAATAAAAATCTGGCGATTTTGAGATAGGGTCCAGTTTACCCGAAGCGGGATTGTTCCAAGGAGAAAGACAAGATGAAAAAAACCTGCGGATGCCTGAAACCGGCTGATCTTGAAAAGTTGAAGGAGCTTTGCGGCCGGCATGGAAAAGGCGAGGGCGTGGTCATACCCATGCTCCAGGAGATACAGGAGGTCTTCGGCTACATATCCGAGGACGCGGTCAACTTCGTCGCGGACAGGCTGGAGATGCCCAGGAGCCATTTTTACGGGGTGGCCACTTTCTACGCGCAGTTCCATTTCAGACCCAGGGGCAGGAACATAATCACCGCCTGTTCCGGCACCGCCTGCCACGTGAAGGGTTCCGAGAACCTCATCAGCATCCTTGGCCGTGAGCTTGGAATCCCCGAAGGGCAGGACACATACCCCGATATGAATTTCACGCTTGAGAGGGTCAACTGTGTCGGGGCCTGTTCCATCGCCCCTGTTGTCATCGTGAACAAGGCGGTCCACGGGAAGATGAACGCGGACAAGGTAACGAAGGAGGTAATAAGGCTGAAGGGCGCGGATGATGGAAAAAAACGGAGAGAAGATTGAGATAAAAGTATGCATGGGCACCGGCGGCATCGCCGCGGGCGGCCCGGGAGTGCTCGACGCCTTTGAGGAGGCGCTCGGGCAGGCCGGCGTTGCCGCGCGTCTTGAGAAAAACTGCACAAGGCACAAGGTTGGCTGCAGGGGCTTTTGCTCCAGGGACGTCCTGGTGGACGTGATAATCGGCGGGCGGAGGACCACCTACCAGTATGTAAAGCCGGAGATGGCGGCCAGGATCGTTGAAGACCACATTGTGGGCGGCCAGCCGGTATCCGAGTGGGAAGTTAAAGAGGATTACCGCGCATTCCATGAGAGGCAGGTCAAGGTGGTGCTTGCCGATTGCGGCGAGATCGATCCCGAGGATATAGGCGCCTACATGGACGGCGGAGGGTACGCAGCGCTCAGGAAAGCCCTTTCCGGCATGACGCCCGAGGAAGTGATAGAAGTCGTGAAGAAATCGGGCATCCGGGGAAGGGGCGGGGCGGGTTTCCCGACCGGCGTCAAATGGGAAGCGGCCAGAAAACAGCCCCCGGGCCTGAAATATATCGTCTGCAACGCCGACGAGGGGGACCCCGGGGCCTTTATGGACCGCTCCGTCATCGAGGGCAATCCGCACACCGTTTTGGAGGGGATGATCATTGCGGCCTACGCGGTCGGGGCCTCGGAGGGCTACGTCTACATAAGGGCGGAGTACCCGCTTGCCGTTGAAAGGCTCAAAATAGCGATCGGCCAGGCCAGGCAAAACAATCTGCTCGGGAAAAACATCCTGGGGTCGGGCCTGGACTTCGATATAAAAATAAAGTTGGGCGCCGGGGCCTTCGTCTGCGGCGAGGAGACCGCGCTCATAGCGAGCATCGAGGGGCAGCGCGGGATGCCCCGGGCCAAGCCGCCGTTTCCGGTCGTGAGCGGCCTGTGGGGAAGACCGACGGTGATAAACAACGTGGAGACCCTGGCCAATATACCCTATATAATGAAACGCGGGGCGGACTGGTTCGCCTCCATGGGCACCGAGAGGTCAAAGGGCACGAAGGTATTCGCCCTTACCGGGAACGTCAAAAATACCGGCCTCATAGAGGTCCCCATGGGGATGAACATGAGGGACATAATCTTTTCAATCGGGGGCGGGATAGAGGGCGGAAAGAGGTTCAAGGCCGTGCAGATGGGAGGGCCGTCCGGGGGCTGCATCCCGGAACACCTTATCGACGCAAAGGTCTGTTATGAAAATCTGGCCAGTCTCGGGGCCATAGTCGGCTCGGGCGGCATGATCGTGCTCGATGAGGACAACTGCATGGTGAATGTCGCAAAATACTTCCTCAATTTCACCCAGATGGAGTCCTGCGGAAAATGCGTGCCTTGCCGAGTGGGCACGAAAAGGCTCTATGAGATACTGGACCGCATCACGAAGGGCGAAGGGGCCGAGAGCGATCTGGACCTCCTGGAGAAGCTTTCAAAAGACGTGAAATCCGCTTCCCTCTGCGGCCTGGGCCAGACCGCGCCCAATCCGGTCCTCTCCACGCTTAAATATTTCAGGCACGAATACGAGGCGCACATACTGGAGAAAAGATGCCCCGCCAAGGCGTGCAAGGCTCTCATCACATATCGGGTCCGCGATGAGTTCTGCAAGGGCTGCGGGGCCTGCATGAGGGTCTGTCCGGCGGCTGCCGTCAGCGGCCGGAAGAAGGCGCCCCATACGATAAATCAGGCGTTGTGCATCAAGTGCGGCAGTTGTTTCGATGTCTGCAAGTTCAAGGCCGTTTCGAAGGATTAAAAAATATCCGAAGGAGGAATTAAATAAGATGGCTACAAGGAGGGCCGTAAAAGTGGCAGGCATGCCGGACCCGACCAAAAATCCCGACTGGAAGATCGCCGAAGAGGCTGAAAAGCACATGAAGACCGTCTACCAGCTCGCCGAGGAACTGGGACTTGAAAAAGACGAACTGCTGCCCCATGGGCATTACGTGGCAAAACTCGATTTCAAGGGGATAACTGAAAGGCTCTCCAAGAAGCCGGACGCCAAGTACATCGACGTCACGGCCATAACCCCGACGCCGCTCGGAGAGGGAAAGTCGACCACGACGATGGGGCTTACCGAGGGCATGGGCAAGCGGGGAAAGAAGGTCATCGCCGCCATAAGGCAGCCCTCCGGCGGTCCCACGATGAACATCAAGGGCTCGGCGGCCGGCGGCGGGCTTGCCCAGTGCATTCCGCTTACGCCTTTTTCCCTCGGGCTCACCGGCGATATAAACGCCATCATGAACGCCCATAACCTGGCGATGGTCGCGCTCACGTCGCGCATGCAGCACGAGTTCAATTACGACGACGATCAGCTTGCCAAGCGCAACTTAAGAAGGCTCAACATCGATCCAAGGAACGTTGAGATGAAATGGATCATGGAT